>JBILLI010000700.1:0-4109 GCA_044376155.1 Polyangiales bacterium | reverse complement strand
ACGGATGCGCCCCTCGCCGCACACCGTGTTGCACGCGCCGCCGACGCAGAACGCGCCCGTGGTACACGGTCGCCCGCACGCCCCGCAGTTCAGCGGATCGGCGGTGAAGTCCACGCAGCGGCCGTCGCACGTGCGCTCGGGCGGCGTGCACACCCGCCCCGCGTCGACGCCGACGTCGGGCACGTCGGGGAGGGGCGGCACGTCGGTCACCGGACGCGCGTCGACGAGGGATGGGACGTCGGCGGCGGTGATGTCAGCACCGAGGTCCGCGGTCGCGTCGCGGGCGGCGACGTCGTCGGTCGAGGCACGGTCGACGGCGGTTGTGACATCGCGCGATGTGCCTGCGTCGCAAGCGATTCCGCGCGGGGACCAACCTTCGTCGCAGCGTCCGCCCACGAGGCGACCGCAGCCTGCGAGCATCAGCAACAGCAGCGCCGGGGTCTTCATCGCGCCGGCTCCCGCACCGGGTGACGAGTGCCGTCGGCGTCGACGCGGACCCATCCCGTCGGCGACTGCGCCACGCCCACCGAGCCGACACCCGCGAGGATCACCTGCACCCGACGGTTGGTCGCGAGGTCTTCGGGTGTGCGCCCGGTGCGCAGGGGCACGGTGCGGCCGAAGCCCAGCACACGAAAGCGTGCCTCGGCGAGGCCCCGCGTGACCATCTCGCGGCGCACCGCGAGGGCCCGCAGCATCGAGAGCATGTGGTTGTAGCGATCATCGCCGCGCTCGTCGGCGTGGCCCTCGAGCACCACGGGTTGTCGGGGCGGGAGACGTCGCAGCAGCGTCGCGACCGCGTCGAGCAGCGGCGCTGAGCGCGCGCGGATGCGATAGGAATTCGTGTCGAAGAACACCCGCTCCTCCAGCACGATGCGCCCCTCGATGACCTGCACGAGGCCCTGGTCGGGGCAGCCGTCCTCGTCGTCGACGGCGTTGATCACCTCGGGCTCGTTGGGGCAACGGTCCGCGGTGTCGGGGATGCTGTCGCGGTCGTTGTCGGGGTCGGGGCAGCCGTCGTCGTCCTCGAAGCCATCGCGGTCCTCGGCCTCGCGCGGGCAGCGGTCGCGGGCGTCGGCGAGTCCGTCGCCGTCGGTGTCGAGGTCGGGGCAGCCGTCACCCGTGACGTCCGGCACCGAGGGAGAGGGTGTGTCAGGGCAGCGCGGCGGCGCGGGCGCAGGAGGAGCGACGACGGGCGGCGGCGGAGGGGGACGCACGGGCGCGACGACGCGCGGGAACGACAGACGCACGCCCACGGACAACAGGTGCGCGTCGCCCGGGAACGCCTCGGCGTCGGTCTGCGGCAGCCACCACCACCCCGCGAAGGGACCGAGCTCCGCGCCCCCCACCGCAAAGGACCACCCCGCGGAGAGAGAGGTCCCGGGCAGCGCCGCCGTGCCGGTGACGGCAACCCCCGCGGCGAGCTGGATCCAGAGTCGTGACCCGCCGTCGGGACCGCGGTCGTAGGGACGCAGTCGCAGCCCCGCGCCGAACCACCCGAAGCCTCCGGGGCCCACCTCGGGCACCCCCTGCGGACGACCCTCGGGACCGCGCGCGGTGAGCGTCGCCCCGGCGAGGGAGAGCGCGAGGTCGACGTGGGCGCCGACCTGTCCGGTGATCGACACCGCGCCCGTCACCCCCGGGCCGAAGACCCGGGGCTGCCATCCGCCGACGGGCAACGTGGGGGCGAGATCGATGTGCCCCTGCCACTGGGCGCGTGCGCGGATGGGCACGAGCAGGGCCGCGGCGGTCAGGCAGCATCGCAGTACGTGGCGCACGCAGGGCTCTCCGGTCGCGAAGGAGTGCGCCGCCGCGGCGCCGGGAGGCAACAATCCTTCAGAAACAAGGGCGCGGCGTGACGGGCGTCAGGGCGTGAGGGTGACCCCGGTGAGCCGTTCGAGCTCCGCGAGGAGCCGCAGACGCTGCACCACCCGCGGATCGTCGGCGGGGAGGGGCGACGCCCGACGGATGCCCTCGAGGCGCGCGAGGAGGTCGAGGAGATCACCGTCGAGGGCGCGGCGCTGGGCGGCCTGCTGCGCGCGCAGTCGCAGAATGTCGAGCTCCTGCGGCGCGAACACGGCGTGGTCGAGGGAGAACGTGAGCTGCACGTCGAAGGCGAGGGAGTCGTTGGTCCCGACGCGGTCCGACTCGGGGAGGAGGTACTGCGTGCTGCTGGCGGTGAATCCCCGGGCGACGCGGGTGGAGATCCGCGGGACCCACGCCGCGGCGCGGGCGCGGGCGGTGAGGGACCCGGTCTCGTCGTCGTCGAGGTGCGCGCGGCGGGCGGCGCGGCGGGCGAGGTCCGAGACCAGGGCGCGGTCCAGCCACGAGGGGGGATCGGCGCAGAGGTCGCTGGCGCACAAGGCGATGGAGAGCATCAGGGCGGGCGTGAGGGGGTGTCGCATGGTCCTCCGGGCGCGGCGGAGTGGGGCGCCGCGCGGGTTGAGCACGGGACTCGGGTGAACACCCCCGGGAGGTTGCGTGGACCGCCCCGAAAGACCCCAACGTCCCGCCTCCCATGTTGACGGATCGGTCCAAAACGCTACCGTCGCCCCATGTCGCGGGAGCGTCAGTTTTGCGAGCGCGAGGTGCTGAACCGCGTCACCGCGCTCTTCGCCGAGCACGGCTACAAGGGCACCTCCCTCGCGATGCTGCTCGAGGCCACGGGGCTCGGCAAGCAGAGCCTCTACAACTGCTTCGGCGACAAGCGCGCGCTCTACCTCCGCGCCCTCGACGCCGCCGCCACGCGCTACGCCGCGCTCCGCGGCCGCATGCGCGAGGCCCCCACGGGCCGCGCCGGGCTCGCGGTGTACTTCGACCAGCTCGTGCAGGGATGCGCGGGCGCTGAGCCCGAGTGGCGGCACTGCATCGTCGCCGGCGGCCTCCTCGAGCACGTCGACGACCCCCTGCTGCGCGCGCGCCTCGGGGAGTCCTGGGGCGGCGCCCACGAGCTCCTGCGCGAGCAGGTCGAGCGCGGGCAGCGCGACAGGTCCATCACCGCGCCGATCCCCTCGGCCGAGCTCGCCGACCTCCTGCTCGGCGTCGCCGCGGGCCTGCGGGTGAACGCCGGCGCGCGCTTCGCCCCCGAACGACTGCGCCGCACCGTGGACCTCGCCTTCGCCACCCTCGACGCGCGCGAACTCCCCCACGCATCTTGACCGATCGGTCCATCACGGTTAGATCAGCGCGCACGTCGCGGCCCGTGTGGGTCGCGGAGGAGTAGACCGATGCGTCTGTTTGAACCCGTCTCGCTGGGGTCGCTGTCGTTGCAGAACCGCGTGGTGATGGCCCCCATGACCCGCAGTCGCGCGGTGGAGCAGAACACCCCCAACGCGCTCATGGCCGAGTACTACGCGCAGCGCGCGGGCGCGGGGCTGATCGTCACCGAGGGCACGTCGCCGTCGCCCAACGGACTGGGCTACGCGCGCATCCCGGGGCTCTACAACGCCGCGCAGGTCGCGGGTTGGCGCCTGGTCACCGACGCGGCGCACGCCGGCGGGGCGAAGATCTTTCTGCAGCTCATGCACACCGGGCGCGTGGCGCACGTGGGCAACCTCCCGGCCGGGGCTGAGGTCGTGGGACCGACGTCCGCGGTGCTCGAGGGGAACATGTACGTCGACGCCCTCGGGCCGGTGCCGCACTCGGCGCCGCGCGCGATGACCGACGGTGACGTGCGCTCCGCCGTGGCGGAGTACGCCCAGTCGGCGCGGCTCGCGGTGGAGGCGGGCTTCGACGGGGTGGAGCTGCACGGCGCCAACGGCTACCTCATCGAGCAGTTCCTCAACGCCAACGTGAACACCCGCGACGACGCGTGGGGCGGCAGCGCCGAGGCGCGCAACCGCTTCGCCCTGGAGGTCGCCCGCGCCGCCGCCGAGGCCATCGGCCCCGCGCGTGTGGGCATTCGCCTCTCGCCCTTCGGGGTCTACAACGGCACCGGCCCCTTCGACGGCGTCGAGACGCAGTACACCGACCTCGCCCGCGCGCTGGGCTCCCTGGGCCTCGCGTACCTGCACCTCGTCGACCACTCGTCGATGGGCGCCCCGAGCCTCCCCGACGGGTTCAAGCCCCTGCTGCGCAAGGCTTTCGGCGGGAACTTCATCGCCTCTGGGGGC
>JBILLI010000697.1:0-4120 GCA_044376155.1 Polyangiales bacterium | reverse complement strand
AGCAGCGCAACGGGCTTGCGCCCGCGCAGAACCCGCCCGACACCATGTGGCCCGAGTTCTCCGACGAGTCCCGCGGCAAGGCCTTCATGGCCCTGAACCTGTACCTCGCCCTCCGCGCCTCGGTGGGCTTCTACGACGCGGGCGACTGCGCCCGGGCGCAGGGCGTGCTCGACATGATGGACACCTCCGTCGAGATCTGGCGCCGACGCCGCCCCGACCCCGACATCGACGCCGACGCCGCGCTCATGCTGCGACTTCGGGAAAATCTCCGCGGGGCCTGCCGCGCCATCGACCCCGTGCAGCCGCGCACCTTCTCAGGCGGCTGCTTCTTCAGCTGATCTCCGCTGGCGCCGCGCCGCCGTCTCGCGGATCATCCCTCCGATGCGCTCCCCACGGTGGATGCTTGTCGGCGCGCTGAGCGTCTCTGCCTGCTTCGCCGAGCCGCGCCCGGCCACCGACGCGGGCGCAGACGCAGGGGTCACCGACACCGGGACCGACCCCGTCGACGCCGAGACCCCTGCCTCCGACACCGGGCTGCCCCCGGTCGACACCGCATCCCCGCCCGTCGACGCGCCTGCGCCACCGCCCGACGCATCGCTCCCCGCCGACCTGCCGACGCTCCTCGACGCCCCCGACGTCGCCCCCGGCGACGTCCCGATGGGCCCCTGCACCCGCGACGAGGACTGCACCGATCCCCTTGCGCCCCAATGCGATTCATCGCGCGGACGCTGCGTGGGGTGCCTCCCCTCGGCCGACCGCTGCCCGCCCGCCCAGCACTGCGACAACGAGACCAACCTCTGCGTCCCCGGCTGCCGCAGCGACGAGGGCTGCGCGGCCGACGGCGGCGCCCGCCGCTGCGACACCGCGCGGCACACCTGCGTCGAGTGCAGCGACGACGCCCAGTGCCCCGCGAACACCCTGTGCACCCTCGGCGCGTGTGTGCCCGGCTGCAACAACGCCCGGGGCTGCCCCTCGGGGCAGACCTGCTGCAGCGGCACCTGCCACGACATCACGCAAGACCCCGCGCACTGCGCCATGTGCGGCCGCAGGTGCAGCTACCGCAACGCCGCCCCGCGCTGCGAGTTCGGCACCTGCGCGATGGGGGCGTGCAACGAGCCCTACGCCAACTGCGACGGGGCGACGACCAACGGATGTGAGGTGAACACCCGCACCGACCCGGCCCACTGCGGCGCGTGCAACAACCGCTGCGAGGTCGGCGCCAACGCCACGGCGGCGAGCTGCGTGGCGGGCCGCTGCGGGCTCGTCTGCGCCGAGAACTTCGCCGACTGCGACGGCGACCCCCGCAACGGCTGCGAGGTCGACCTCCGCACCGACGTGCGCGCGTGCGGTCGCTGCGGCGTGCTCTGCGCGTCTGCCCCCGACGCGCCCACCATCACCTGCGCCGCGGGGCGCTGCGGCTACGTCTGCGCCGCCGGGCGAGGGGACTGCGACGGCGAGCGCGACAACGGCTGCGAGGTGAACACCCGCACCGCGGTCACCCACTGCGGCGCGTGCGGCAACGCGTGCCGCAGCGGCCCGCGGTCGCGGCCCACGTGCACCGCCGGGCGCTGCGTCTTGCAGTGCGACGCGGGGTGGGGCGACTGCGACGGCGACCCGGTCAACGGCTGCGAGACCGAGCTCGCGGGCAGCGTCCCCCACTGCGGCGCGTGCGGGCGCGCGTGCGTCATCCCCGGCGGCACCGCCGCGTGCGTGGCCGGGCAGTGCACCGTGGCCGCGTGCGGCACCGTCTTTCGCGACTGCGACCGGATGTCGAGCAACGGCTGCGAGGCCGACCTCCGCGCCGACGCGGCCCACTGCGGCGCGTGCGACAACCGCTGCCCCCTGGCGACCAACGCGCGCCCCGTGTGCCGCGACAGCGCCTGCGCCACGGAGTGCCTCACGGGCTTCGGCGACTGTGACGGCAACGCCGCCAACGGCTGCGAGCGCGACCTGCGCAGCAACGCGACGAGCTGCGGCGCCTGCGGCCGGGCGTGCGCGCTGCCCCGGGCGACGCCCTCGTGCGTGGCCGGTCAGTGCGCGGTGGCGGCCTGCGACGCGGGCTACGGAGACTGTGACGGCGCGCCCACCAACGGCTGCGAGACGAACCTCGCCACCAGCGCGGCGAACTGCGGGGCCTGCGGCCGCCGCGGCGTCGAGGTGTGCGACGGCGTCGACAACGACTGCGACGGCGTCGCCGACGAGGCGTGCCCCGCGGGGCTCACCAACCTCGACACCGTCACCCACACCAGCGGGACCTTCGGCAGCCGCGTGGGCACGGCCTTCGACCTGAACTGCCCGGCAGGCACCGTGGCCCGCGGCATGAGCGGGCGCGTGAGCAGCTACGTCACGCAGATCGCGCTGCAGTGCGCGACCCCGCGGGTGGTCGAAGACCGCGCCACCAGACCCTTTCGCTACACCGTGGCCCTCGACCCCGCGGCTTCGGTAGGCCCCGCGGGCGTGGCCACGGGCACGCTGTGGAGCTTCTCGTGCCCGGGCAACTCCGTCATCGGCCGCATCGACGGGCGCGTCTCGGGATCGGTGATCTACCAGGTCAGCTTCGACTGCTTTGACCTCGCGGTGGAGGGCGCGCCCTCGACGGGCTTCACCGTCAGCCGCGCGGCGGCGGTGTCGAGCTCGCCGCTCTTCGGCCCGAGCAGCGGCACGGCGTTCACCTACGACTGCCCCACGAGCCCCGGGGTCTCGGTGCTCCGTGGGCTCTTTGGAACCTTCTACACGCTGCGGTTCGTCTACGTGACCAGCCTCGCCGCGCGCTGCGTGCAGCCCGTGGTGAGCGTGCGCTGAGCGCCGTTGCCGCAGGGCACGCTCCGCGCGCACAATGGCGCGATGCGCCGCCTGCTTCGCCTCGCCCCGATCCTCGCCTCGCTGCTCGCCTGCACCTCGTCGCCGTCCCCCGCGGTCGACGCCGCGACCGCCCGCGATGTCGCCCACGACCTCGGCGTCAGCGACGCCTCCGCGGCCGACGTGGCCGACGTCCCTGCGCCGCCCCCGTGGCCGCACGTACTTGTCTCTGCGCGGGTGATGGGCGAGGCGCGCGGGCTGCGGGTCCACCGGGCGATCATCCACGCCCACTCGGTGCACTCCCACGACGCGTGCGACGGCAACCCCTACGTCGACGGCGGGGTCAACGAGCCCTGCCTGCAGAGCTTTCGCCGCAGCGTGTGCGCCGACAAGATCGACGTGGTGTTCCTCACCGAGCACTCGGGGCACATGTCGGAGGGGAGCTTCGAGCGGGTGATGCAGGTGCGCCCGGGCGACGAGCCGCTGATGGAAGACGGCGCCCTCGTGGGCTACCGCATCGCGTGCCCCGACGGGCACCGCACGATGCTGCTCCCGGGCGCCGAGAACGGGCTCATGCCCCTCGGCCTGCGGCGCCACCCCGAGCCCGTCGACGGCAGCCTCGACCGGGCCTACGACGCGACCGATCTTGCTGCGCTGCAACGCTTTCGCGCCGCCGGGGCGCTGGTGGCGATCCCCCACGTGGAGCAGATGAGCCTGGCGTGGCTGCGCGAGCGCCAGCCCGACGTGCTGGAGATCTACAACGTGCACGCCAACATCGACCCGCGCATCGCGCTGGTGCACCTCGGGTACAACCCGGGCCCCGCGCTGGTGGACCTCTTGCGCTTCCGCTCGCTGCCCGGGGTCGACCCCGACATGGCCTTCTTGACCTTCTTTCAAGAGAGCGGGAACGACCTGCAGAAGTGGGCGACGCTGCTGGCCGAGGGCTCGCACATCCCGGGCATCGCGGCGAGTGATGCCCACGAGAACGCGATCCCCGCGGTGCTCTCGGATGGCGAGCGCGGGGACAGCTACCGCCGGGTGTTCCGTTGGTTCTCCAACGAGCTGCTGGTGCGGGGCGAGCTCACCCGCGCGAGCGCCATGGACGCCCTGCGCGAGGGGCGGGTCTTCGTGGCCTTCGAGGCCTTCGGCACGCCCGCGGGCTTCTCGTTCACCGCCCGCGCGGGGGCCACGGTGAGCGACATCGGCGCGCGGCTCACCCTCGCGTCGTCGCCCGTGCTCGAGGCCGTGGCGCCCGCGGTGAACGACCTCTCCCCAGAGCTCCCGCGGCCCTCGGTGCGCGTGCGCATCCTGCGGGCCGAGC
>JBILLI010000698.1:0-4120 GCA_044376155.1 Polyangiales bacterium | reverse complement strand
TCCCGGGAACTACCGCGTGCTCCCCGACGGCCGCCTTGCGCTGCTGGATTTCGGATGCGTGAAGGTCTTCGACGAGCGCTTCCTGCGGCCCTTCGTGGAGATGGTCCGGGCGCGGATGCGCGGCGACGAGGAGGCGCTGAAAGACGCCATGCTGGCCCTCGAGCTCTTGAACGACCGCGACGACCCGCAGGAGCTCGAAGACATGCGCCGGGTCTCAGACTACTTCTCCGTCGGGCTGCTCAAGGACGAGCCCTTCGACTACGGAGGCTACAGCTACGTGCGCGGCGCCAAGGAGCTGGTGCTGTACTTCCTCCAGGCGCGGCGCATCCCGCCGTCGCAGAAGGACATGATCTTCATGACCCGGGTGGTGCTCGGCTACTACGAGTATTTCAGCCGCGCGAAGGCGCGCCTGAACTTTCACCAGATGGTGAAGCGCCAGGTCGACACGCCGTGGACCGGCCGCGCCATCACCATCCCCCCCTACGGCGAGTGAGCGATCGGCGTGGGACGCACCCTCATCGTCGGTGACATCCACGGGTGTGCGCAGGAGTTCGACGACCTGCTCACCCTCCTCCGCTACGCCCAGGGCGTCGACCGCCTCGTGCTGGTGGGCGACCTCGTGGCGCGAGGCCCTGACTCCGCCGGGGTCATCGACCGCGCGGCGAAGTACGGCGCCGAGGCCGTGCGCGGCAACCACGACGAGAAGGTGCTCTCGTGGTGGCGCGTGGCGCAGCGCGCGGGCCGGCGGCGCGCCTCGCAGCTCGTGCCGCTCTCCGAGAAGCACGAGCAGGTGGTGCGCACGCTCCGCCCCGAGCACTACGAGCTCCTCGACTCCCTCCACTGGACGCTCCCGCTCCCCGCCCATGGCATCCTCGTGGTCCACGCCGGCGTCGACCCGTCGCGCCCACCCGAGCAGACCCCGCGGGATCTCATGGTCTCGATCCGCAGCGTCGACGAGCAGGGCGCCGCCACCCGCAAGCTCACAGGCACCCCCTGGGCGCGGGTGTGGCCAGGGCCGCAGCACGTGGTGTTCGGCCACGACGCCCGACGCAACCTCCAGCTCGAGGCCAACGCCACGGGCCTCGACACCGGCTGCTGCTACGGCCGCGCGCTCTCGGCGCTGGTGCTCGACGAGAACGAGCCCATCCCGGCGTCGCCCGAGGCCCGGCGCGCGCGCATCCACTCGGTGCCCGCCCGCGCCGCCTGGTGCCCCATGGGCAGCGGTGATGGCCCCGAGTGAAGTCAAGCGGGCAACGCGCATGATGTGCGTTTGCGTCGCTGCTCGGCTTGACACCCCTGTGGGGGAAGCGTCTCATTCCGCGGATGGACGGCTCGATCCCTGAAGCGGTCCCTGGGTTGTGGGGCGGTCTGCACGAGGCGTCGGTCACCGGGGTGAGTGACACCGTCGTGCGCTGCGACCTCGCGGATTCATCGCTCGACTGCCGCGTCGCAACCCTCGGCTACCGCCCCTCCATCGGTGATCGCGTGCTCGTCGCGCGTGGCCCGACGGGTCACTTCGTCGTCGGCGTGTTGGGCGCCGCCCGCAGCTGCCTCCGAGCGCCTGATGGCACCGTCGCCGAGCTCGACGCCGAGGGCGGACTGACCGTGCGGCTCGGCGATGACAGCGTGGTCTTTCAGCGCCGGGCCGACGGCACCACGTCGCTGTCGGTCCGCGTGGACGAGGTCAGTCTGGCGGGCGCGAAGCGGGTCGAGCTCTCGTCGCACGACGCCACGATCACCCTCAACGCCGGCGGAGTCGCCGTGAGCGCGCCGCGCACGACCGTCGCCGGCGCCGCGGCGCAGGTCACCGTCGACGACGCCCGGGTCGAGGCGAAGGTCCTCACCACGGTCGCCGACCGCATGCGCGCGGTGGCCGGCAGCGTCGAGACCCGCGCCGCGAGCATCGTCAGCCGCGCCCGCACGGTGATGACCGAGGTCGAGGAGCTCGCGCAGACCCGTGGGGGCATCCTGCGCTTCATCGCCCGTGAGGGCTTCCACGTGCGGGGGCGCCGGGCCGTCGTGAAGGCAGATGAAGACGTCAAGCTGAAGGGTCAGAAGATCTACCTGGCCTGACCGAAGGAGGCATCGAGCGTGTTCCCCATGACCACCAAGGGCGGCGGGATGAACGTCGCCTTCCCGGACGTGTGCAAGACCCCGGCGCCCCCCGCGCCCTTCGTGCCGATCCCGTATCCCAACATCGCCACGCCCATGATGGCGTCGGGCGGGTCGTGCTCGAAGAAGGTCAAGGTGTGCAACATGAAGGTGCTCACCACGTCGTCGGAGATCTCCCGCTCCAACGGCGACGAGGCCGGCACCCTCAAGGGCATGGTCTCGATGACCAACATGGACAAGGCGAAGTACTCGGTGGGCTCGCCCTTCGTGAAGGTCGAGGGGAGCGCGGCCGTGACCTGGCTGAAGCCCACGCGGCACAACGGGTCCAACGCCAACGCCCCGCCCGGTGCGCAGGTCGCACCCAGCCAGCCCGTCGTCATTCTCTCCGTGTGAACCGCCTCCGAGGTGCGCCGTGACCCAGCGTGACTCCATCGATGACGTTGTCTTTCGCAGCGAGGCCGTCGCCCTCGGTGACCTCACCGTCACCCGCATGCGGGGCGGAGAAGCCCTCTCGCAGCCCTTCGAGTTCGTCCTGCGCGTAGAGTCTCGGCACGACGTCGGGATCGAGCTGGAGCAGATGGAGTCGCTCGTGCAGCTCCCTGCGTACATCGCGTTCGGCCCCGACGAGGAGACCCCCATCCACGGGGTGATCCGTCGGGTCGAGATGCTGCCGTCGGCGACACCTGGGCGGGTGCAATACGATCTCACCCTGGTCCCGAGGCTGTGGCACCTGAATCTCACATCGGGCACCTGGGTCTACCAGGACCTGAACACCGCCGAGATCATCAAGGACGTGCTGCAGGCCGCGGAGCTGCGCGAGGGCGACGACTTCGAGTTTCGCCTCACCGCGAAGTACCCGCCGCGCGAGTACACCGTGCAGTACCAGGAGAGCGACCTCGCGTTCATCTCCCGGCTCATGGAGCACGACGGGATGTACTACTTCTTCGCCCACGACGGCGGGCGCGAGAAGCTGATCATCACCGACAGCAATGTGGCCTTCGGTGCGCTGGAGGGGCACGAGGCGATCTCCTTCGACCCCCGGGCAGGCGTCACCGACGGGCAGCAGGTGATCACCGCGGTGGGGCGGACGCGGCAGATCGGCAGCCGCTCGGTCACCATGAAGGACTACAACTGGCGCACGCCCTCGACGAAGATCGCCGCGGGCTACGTGTTCGACCCGCACGGCCACGGGCTCCAGGTGGAGTACGGCGCGCACGTGAAGGACGTGGCATCGGCGAAGCGCCTCGCGAAGGTGCGCGCCGAGGAGTTCTTCTGCCAGCGCGAGCGCTTTCAGTTCACCGGCCACGTGCGCGGGCTGCGCGCGGGCCACCGCTTCTCGCTGACCAACCACTTCATGCCCGACCTGTGGATCGACTACGTGGTCGTGTCGGTCGAGCACAGCGCCGCCCAGGCCGCACCGGGCGACGACGCGGGCGGGAGCGAGCGGTACACCAACCGCTTCGAGGCGATCCGCGCTGACGTGCAGTTCCGGGCCGAGCGCAAGACCCCGCGGCCGCGCATCGCGGGATTCATCCACGCCAAGACCGACGGGCCCAACGGGCAGGTCGGCTCCGACGGAGGGACCCCCATCGACGCCGAGGGGCGCTACAAGGTCTCGCTGCCGATGGACCAGCACCGCACCGGCGCCAATCGCTCGTCGCGCTGGATCCGCCGTGCCCAGCCCGCTTCGGGCGACGGATTCGGCATGCACTTTCCGCTGCACGTCGGCACCGAGGTGATGCTGCTGCACCTCGACGGGGACCCCGATCGCCCGGTGATCGTCGGCACCGTGCCGAACCCTGAGAACGCCTCCCCGGTCACCAGCGCAGACCCCACCACCTCGCGGATCAAGACCCGATCCGGCGTGGTGATGGGTTGGAACGACAAGCGCGGTTAGGCCGCCGTAGCCCCTCGGAGAGCCACCGATGACCTTGCCCCTCGTCTACCTCGAACTCGGCGAAGACCCCGACGGCCCTGAAGGCCCGGCGCCCCCCTCGGCGACCGCGCA
>JBILLI010000696.1:0-4128 GCA_044376155.1 Polyangiales bacterium | reverse complement strand
TGCCCCTCGGGAGGGGGCCCGCGCCGCTGGCGTCGCTCATTCGCGCGATGACCTCACCCCGCCCCGAGGACCGCCCGGTCGACGCCGACGCCGTGGCCGCGCGGCTCCACGCGATCTCCGACGCGGCGTTGCTGTGCGCGGGCGGTGGTCACCTCGCGGTGGTGCTGGGGCATCCCGCGTCGGGCGAGGCGCCGGGCGGCACCACACCCATGATGTTCGACGCCGCCACGGTGGACCCCGCGGTGCTCCCGGGGGACGCCACCGCGCGCGCGCTGGGAGACGGATCGTTCGTGGTGTGGATGGCGGTGGATCGACTGGATGTCACCGCGGCCGCGCGGGCGCTGCAGTGCGCCGTGCTGCTCGCGGGGCGGTACCCGGGTCAGCGCTGGTCCGCGGTGGTGGGGGACGGAGACGCGCGCGGACCGTGGCCCCGCGGGGCGGCCCTCGACGCGGCCCTCGCGCTGCGGGATGCGGGCGGTGCGGGGGAGGTGAGCACCGACGGGGTGACCGCGCTGCTCGCGTCGGAGCGCTTCGCGTTGATCCCCCGGGGGGCGCACTTCGTGATCCCGGCACGGTGCTCGCAGAGCGCGGGCGCGTGAACCTCTCGGGGGTCATCCCTGCGTCGTGTCTGCTCTCCCTCGCGGTGCTGGGCGCCTGCGCGACGTCCGCGGGGATCACCGACGCCGGCCTCGACGCGGCGGTGCCCCAGGACCTCACCCCTCTCGCGGACACCGTCGACCGCCCCGACCCCCGGGCGGCGTGGCGGGACGTTCCCCGCGACCGCCCCGATGTGAGCGCGCCGCGGTGTTACGGCATCACGGGTCCACCCGGGCTGCTCACCCACGTGGGGTCGATCCCGCGCGAGTCGGGCGGGCTCTCCAACGGCGGCGGCGGGTGTACGGGCGACGTCGACAACGACGGGCGCCGTGAGTACCTCCTCGCCCGGATGAGTGAGCCCTCGGAGCTCATCGGCCCCGACCTCTGTTCGCAGGGGCGGGTGCTGCTCCCGGAGTACGCGCGGGACTGTGTCATCGCCGACGTCGACGGCGCGCCGGGCAACGAGCTCGTGGTGATCTCCAACGTGGGGTGGACCCAGGAGAGCCGCGTGGCGGTGGGACGCGTGGTCCTCGCTGAGGGCAACGACCGCACGGCCGAGCGCTTCGTGTGGCGTGAGCTCACCGCCCTCGACGACCGACGGCCGGTGACGGCCATCGGCGCGCCCCACGCCGCGGTCACCGACCTCGACCGCGACGGGCGCCGCGAGCTCGTGGTCGTGGGCAACGCGCTCTCGGCCTTTCTGCGCGTGTGGACCCACGCCGACGGCACCTGGTCCTCGGGCTTCGCGCAGGACCTCCGCGGCACCCTCGACGAGACCAACGGGGTGCTCACGGGGGACCTCGACGGAGACGGCGACACCGAGGCCCTGGTGCTCGGAGGCTGCGCGGGCGTGGGGCGGTCCCACCTCCTGCGGGTGTTTCAAACGTGGGAGGAGGGGGGCTTTCGCGACACCACGGTGGAGGGTCCGACCACGGGCGCCCTCGCGGAGCTCGATGGCGTCGCGCCGCCCGAGCTGGTCGCGATTCAGCGCGTGCGCTGCGACGCGCAGCGGCCCGGTGACACCAGCGCGCTGCAGGTGCGGCGATACGACCCCGCCTCGGGGCGCATGGCCTTGCTCACCGCGCGCGGGGTGCAGGGGGCGACCCCCGAGGCGTCGCACCTCGGCGTGGTGGATGTCCTGGGTTCGGCCGCGCCCGAGATCCTCCTGTGCGCCACGCCCCTCGGGAGCGGGGCGATGCCGCGGACCTGTCGGCTCTTCGCCTTCACCGCCCCGGGGTCGCTCTCGCCGGTGCCCGATGCCACCAACCCCTTCGTGTGGTCCTCCCCCGCGCGTCGCTCGATCCTCGCGAGCGTGCTCGTCGACGACCTCGACGGCGACGGCGCGCGCGAGGTCTTCGTGCAGTCACAGGAGCACGTGGATGTGCTCCGGGGGCCGCGACGGTGAGGGCGCGCGTGGTCCCCATCCCCGGCCCTTCCCCCGCCTCGGGGGAAGGGTGGAGAACCACCATCCGGGAGATGGTCCAGACGTCTCAGAGCGCGTGTGAACTGGCGCGCGGTGAGACGCGTGGACCATTTCTTCCGCAGCGGTTCTCCACCCTTCCCCCGAGGCGGGGGAAGGGCCGGGGATGGGGGCCATCAAGGATCCGCCGAGGAGAAGTTGCGTCACAAATCCATTGCAACGCAATGCGATGGATCACCCGCACGGTGATCGTCACCGTCCTCGCGCTGCTCCCCGCGTGCCGGTGGACGCTCCGCGAGAGCCCCCGTGTCGACGCCGCGGTCGAGGCCGCCGTGACCGACGCCGCTGTGACCGACGCCTCCGTGCCGCTGCGCCTCCCGCGTTGCCCTGGCCCCGGCGCCGACGCGCTCCCGGATGTGCCCTTTGGTCCGCTGCGCGCGGCCCTCGTGCTGCGTCGCCCGGTGTCGGCCGACATCGGCCGCGGCGCGTGCCTCGGGGACCTCGACGGCGACGGCGCGCAGGAGCTCGTGGTGCTCCGCGCGGACCCCTTCGCCGAGGTCTACGACCCCGACACCCTCTGCCTGCGTACCACCCTCGCGGTGCCGCCCTACGCGCGGGCGTGTGAGGTCGCCGACCTCGACGGCGACGGCCGCCCCGAGCTCGCGCTGGCCCACAGCGTCCGCTTCGGCGCGCGGCTCACCGAGCGCTGGGAGGGGCGCGCCCTCGACAGCGTGACCGCGGGTCACGTCGAGCCCGACGACGCCACGGGGGCGCGGTGGCGGTGGCGCTGGCCCATGGCGTGGTCCTTCGCCGAGGACCGCAACGTGCGCGGCGTGGGCCACGTGCTCGCGGCGCTGGACCTTGACGGCGACGGGCGGCGCGAGCTCGCCGTGGCGGGCACGATCACGGGCGAACCCCCTGTGCGGCAGGGCTTTGTGCGCGTGTGGGAGTTCGCGCCGACGGGCTGTGCGGGCGAGCGCGCGTGCCCCGACGCGGTGCACGACCACGAGTTCTTCGACACGCCCGACGTGAACGACCTCTTCGTGACCTCGGTCGACGACGACCCCGCGCCCGAGCTCGTGGCGGACCTCGGGTGCACCGGCGGCGGGGTGTGGGTCTTCGACGGCGCGTGGTCCTCGCCGCCGCGCAACGTCGCCTCGGTGGGGCAGTCGTCGCACGGCGCCTTCGCCGACCTCGACGGCGACGGCGCCCAGGACTACCTCGCCGCCACCACGCCCCGCTGCAACGGCGGCTACGGCCCCCCGACGGCGCTCCGCTGGCTGCGCCCCGAGGGGGGGCTCTTTCGACACTACGCCGAGGCCCGCCATCCCACCGCGGTGCGCACGCAGCAGCCCATGGTCGCCGCGGTGGACGTGCTGGGTGACCCGCGCCCCGAGGCGCTCTTCTGCGCGCGCGACACCGAGAACCCCGCGGGCGCACGGATGCGCTGCGACCTCTACGCCTTCGAGGCGCCGCACATCGACCTCGTGGGCTCGTGGACGGAGCCCGACGCCCTCGCGGACATCCTCTCGCGCATGCTCGTCGCGGACGTGAACCGCGACGGCCACGACGACGCGCTCGTGGTGACCCAGTCGCGGGTGTATCTGTTCCGCGCGTCGCCCTGAGAGAGCGACGCGTCGCCGCGCCCGAACCCTACGCAGGCCAGAGCCCGGCGAGGTCGAGCGGCACGGCGTCGAAGGGCTCTGCGCGCACCACGGCATCGCCTTCGAATGTCGCCACCAGCCCCCAGCCGATGTCCTGGCGGCGGAGCACCTCCACGGTCTGCATCACCGGCGAGACGAGCCACACGTGGCCGACGCCCTCGCGGTGGTAGATCGCCAGCTTGCGCCCGCGGTCGAGCTTCTCCGTCGACGGGGAGAGCACCTCGCAACACCAATCGGGCGCGAGGGTCGCCGCCGCGCCGCGAAGAAAGTCCGCCGGCGCCCGCGCGCGACGCCACGCGGCGAGGTCGGGCACGAGCACGTCAGGGCGCGCGCCGAGGTGCAGCTCCGGCTCCACCAGGATGATCCATCCCCCGGGCCCGCCGCGTCCACGGTCGAAGGGCCCGCGAAGTTCGCCGTGCAGCTCGCCGACGGAGCGCGCGTGGTCGA
>JBILLI010000694.1:0-4133 GCA_044376155.1 Polyangiales bacterium | reverse complement strand
GCCGAAGAGGTGCGCGGCCGTGCGCGAGCGCGCCACCCCGCGGAGCCCCGCCAACGGACCGCTGTAGATCACCTCCCCCCCGTGCTGACCCGCGCCCGGACCGACGTCGACGATCCAGTCCGCGCGCCGCACCACGTCGAGCTCGTGCTCGACGACGAAGAGGGAGTTCCCCGCGGCCTTGAGGCGGTCGAGGGCGCGCAGCAGCGCCTCGGTGTCGGCGGGGTGGAGCCCCGCGGAGGGCTCGTCGAGCACGTAGACCACCCCGAAGAGGTTCGAGCGCACCTGCGTCGCGAGGCGCAGCCGTTGGAGCTCTCCCGGCGAGAGCGTGGGGGTGCTGCGCTCGAGGGTGAGGTAGCCGAGCCCGAGGTCGAGCAACACCTCGAGGCGGGCGCAGAGGTCCCCCGCGATGCGACGCGCCACCTCGTCGCGCTCGGGCTGCGTGCCATCCCCGCGCTCGCCCCTCGCCCACGGCGCGAAGAGGGCGCCCAGGGCCCGCAGCGGGAGGCGCGAGATCGACGCGATGTCGTGTCCCTCGAAGGTCACCGCGAGGGCCTCGGGCTTGAGCCTGCGACCGTCGCACACGGCGCACGCGGCGCTCACGAGGTACTGCGACACCCGGCGCTTCATCATCGCGCTCTGGCTGTTCGCGAAGGTGTGCATCACGTACCGCCGGGCGCCCATGAAGGTGCCCTGGTAGCTCGGCTCGTCCTTGCGCGTGAGGGCGCGGCGGGTCTCCTCGGGGGTGAGACCCGCGTACACGGGCGCGGTGGGCTGCTCGTCGGTGAAGAGGATCCAGTCGCGCGTCTTCTTCGGGAGCGTGTGCCAGGGGATGTCGACGTCGATCCCGAGGGTCACGAGGATGTCGCGATAGTTCTGCCCCTGCCACGCGAGGGGCCACGCGGCCACGGCGCGCTCGCGGATGGTGAGCGAGGAATCGGGCACCATCGACGCCTCGGTGGCCTCGTAGACCCGTCCCAGCCCGTGGCACCCCGGGCACGCGCCCTCGGGGGTGTTGGGCGAGAAGGCCTCGGCGTACAGAATCCCTTGTCCCGCAGGGTATTTGCCCGCGCGGGAGTAGAGCATGCGGAGCAGGTTCGAGAGCGTGGTGACGCTCCCCACCGAGGAGCGGGTGGTGACCCCGCCGCGCTGTTGCTGCAGGGCGACGGCGGGCGGCAGCCCCTCGATGGCGTCGACCTCGGGCGCGCCGATCTGGTGAAAGAGTCGTCGCGCGTAGGGGGCGACGGACTCGAGGTAGCGCCGCTGGGCCTCGGCGTAGAGCGTGCCGAAGGCGAGGGACGATTTGCCCGAGCCCGACACCCCGGTGAACACCACGAGGGCGTCGCGCGGGAGCTCGAGGTCGACGTTCTTCAGGTTGTGCTCACGCGCGCCGCGCACGCGGACCATGGGATCGGCAGGGTTCATGGACGAGGCGCGGGAGATATCCGCCGCGGATCTCGCGCGCCAGCGCAATGTGCGGGCCTCGCGTGACCGCCTCCGAGGTGCTACCCCGAGGCGCCGCCATGACCATCACCTTCGTGAAGAAGCGACTGCCAAACGGTGACCCCTGCCCGAAGTGTGTGCAGGCGCAAGAGCTCCTCGACCGCCGCGGGCTGATGCATCGCATCGACCGGGTGGTGTGGGCGCAGGAGGGCGACGCGTCCTCCGACGGGATGCGCCTCGCCGCGCAGCACGGGGTGAGCCTCGCGCCCTTCTTTCTCGTCGACGACGCCTCGGGCACGCGGGTGTTCACCAGCGTCGGGGTCTTTCTGCGCGAGGTGCTCGATGCGCCCGTCGCGACGAGCAGCGCCCCGGTCGCCGACGTGTCCGCGCTCGCCGAGGAACTCACCACGCTGTCGCCGCCCGAGATCGTGTCGCGCGCCCTCGCCCGCCACGGCGCGCGGTGTCTGCTCGCGTTCAGCGGCGCCGAGGACGTCGCCGTGGTGCACATGGCGGCGCAGAGCGGGCATCCGTTTCGGGTGTTCTGCCTCGACACCGGTCGGCTGCACCCCGAGACCCTGCGCTTCATCGACCGGGTGCGCGCGCACTACCGCATCGAGGTGGAGGTGATGTCGCCCGCCCACGTCGCGGTGGAGTCGCTGGTGCGCGCCAAGGGGCTCTTCAGCTTCTACGAAGACGGCCACGGCGAGTGCTGCGGCGTGCGCAAGGTGGAGCCGTTGAAGCGCGCCCTCGCCACCGCGGGCGCGTGGATGACCGGGCAACGCCGCGACCAGTCCCCGACGCGCACCGACGTGCCCGTGCTGCAGGTGGACAAGGGGTTTCAGGGCGCCGACGGGGTGTTGTTGAAATACAACCCGCTGGCGGCGTGGAGCCTCGCGCAGACCTGGGCGTACCTGCGCGAGCACGACGTGCCCACGAACGAGCTGCACACGCGGGGGTACATCTCCATCGGCTGCGAGCCGTGCACCCGCGCGGTGGCGCCGGGGGAGCATGAGCGCGCGGGGCGCTGGTGGTGGGAGGTGTCGACGAAGCGCGAGTGCGGGCTGCACGTGGTGAGCGCGCCGCGATGAACGCGGCGGCGGAGCGTCGCGTCGGCGTCGACGATCTCAGCCCGGTGGCTCGCACGCTGCTGGTCCCGCTGTGGGCCCGCTCGGAGGAGAGCCGCCGACGCGACCCCGCCCTCTTCGACGCGTCGGCTGGGGGCATCTTGCAGGGCCTGGGCGTGGACCTCTCGACGCTCGACGAGGCCCGCGCGAGTCAGCTCGGGTGCAGCGTGCGCGGCGCCCTCATCGACAGATGGACCCGGGACTTTCTGCGCGATCACCCCGAGGGCACGGTGGTGGAGCTGGGCGTGGGGCTCAACAGCCGGCGGGAGCGGCTCGACAACGGCCGCGCGCGCTGGGTCGAGGTGGACCTCCCCGCGGTGATGTCCCTGCGGGAGCGCTTCTTCGCGACGCACCCGGGTCGCGTGGGCGTCGCGGGGTCGATCACCGAGCTCGACACGCTGACGGCGGTGCGGGACGCGGTGCGCGGGCCCTGCTTCATCGTGAGCGAGGGGGTGCTGGTCTACCTCTCGCCGGACGAGGTTCGCACGCTCCTCTCGCGTCTGCGCGCGCTGCTCCCCGGGGCGGTGATGGCGCTCGACGTGATGACCCGGGAGGTGATCCGGTTTCAGGGCGCGCACGACGCCATGCGGCACTTCGAGGCGCGCTTCACCTGGGGCGTGCGCGAGCCCCGCGAGGTGATCGACTACGCCGAGGGGCTGCAGTTGGAGGCCCAGGAGAGCTTCTACGACCTGCTCTACGCCCGCGCGTCGCGGCTCCCGCGGTGGATGCAGGTGGTGGGTCCGCTGTTGAAGCGGGTGTGGCCGGGGGTGCGGTGGTGCTACGCGATCCTGCGGCTGCGTCTGGGGCCCGCGGCGGGGTGATAGCCTTCGCGCATGATCGATGCGCGTGCGGTGTGGATCACGGCGCCCGGGGACCCCGAGGTGCTCGCGATCCGTGAGGTGAAGGTGCGGGAGCCGGGCTTCGGCGAGGTCGCGGTGCTGGTCGCCGCCGCGGGGCTCAACCGCGCCGACCTGCTGCAACGCCGGGGGCTCTACGGCCCACCCGCGGGCTTCCCCGCGGAGATCCCGGGGCTGGAGTTCGCCGGGGTGGTCTCGCACGTGGGCCCCGGGGCGACGCGCTTCACCGTGGGCGACCGGGTGATGGGCGTGGTCGCGGGTGGAGGGATGTGCACGACCGTGACGCTGCACGAGCGCGAGCTGGTGCGCGTGCCCGACACGGTGACCATCGTCGAGGCCGCGGCGATCCCCGAGGCGTACTTCACGGCCTACGACGCGATGGTGCTGCAGGGGGGCCTCGCGGTGGGCGAGACCGCGCTGATCCACGCCGCGGGGAGCGGGGTGGGCACGGCGGCGCTGCAGATCGCGCGGCTCGTGGGGGCGACCCCGCTGGGCACGGTGCGCACCGCGACGAAGCAAAAGCGCCTGGGAGACATGGGCTTCGACGTGATCCTCGCGGAGCAGGACCGCTTCGCCGAGGCCGTGCGCCTCCGCACCGAGGGCCGCGGCGCGTCGCTGTGCCTCGACGGCGTGGGCGGTCCTTACATCGCCGAGTCGGTGCGGGCGATGGCGCTGCGGGGACGCATCGTCGCCATCGGCACGGTGGGCGGGG
>JBILLI010000695.1:0-4133 GCA_044376155.1 Polyangiales bacterium | reverse complement strand
TCTGGCCCATGGCGCACTGGCACATCCCGGCGACGCACATCTGCCCGGTGCCGCAGGCGCGGCCGCAGACGCCGCAGTTCGCGGTGTTCATCGTCGGGTCGACGCAGGTGCCGGAGCAGTCGATCTGTCCCATCGGGCAGACCGACACGTCGGGCGTGTCGTCGCCCGTGACCACGTCGGTGCCCGTGGGGACATCGGGGTCGGTCTGCACGTCGGTGCCCGGGGGGACGTCGGTGCCCGTGGGGACGTCGGTGCCCACCGGCACGTCGGTGCCCGTGGGGACGTCGTTCTGCGGGTTGACGACGTCGGTGCCCACCGGCACGTCGTTCGGGGTCCCACCATCTTCGACATCGGCAGCGGTGATCACGTCGGCGTTGCCCGCCGGCGGGGTCCCGCTGTCACACGCGGCGAGAGCCGCGGCGACGGCGAAGGGGAGGGACCGTCCAAGCCATTTGAATCGCATGGGGGGTCGTTCTCCTTCAGAGGGGCGCAACCAGGGCGCGGCAACCGCTGCCCGCCCACCTCCGCTGCGCCCGCAGCAATGCGCTGTCTGATACACCCATCTCGCGCCCGCGGGAACCACCGCGCCCCGCGACGGTCATTGCCCGTCAGCGATCGGAGGCGCGCCCGAGGTATCGGTAGAGCCCCAGTCGCACGGGGGTGTTCGGGGGGAGCAGGTCGAGCGTGCCCCACACCCGCGCGCGGCGGTCGGTGGGGTGGCCGATGTTCATCGAGTCGTAGACCCTGCCGGTGATGGTCTCTTCGGCGACGGGCTGAAGGCTCCCCCAGGTGCGCAACGACGTGCACACCGGCGACTCGGACATCCCCTCGGGTCGCTGCGCGACGCAGCTCAGCCCGAGGTACACCATCACGCACCCCGGCGGACCGTCGAGCGCCGCGCGCGCGGCCGGGGAGAGGCGCTCGGTGGCGCCGCGGGTGAGCCCCGGGGTGGCTTCGTCGGCCGTGATCACCTCGATGCCCACGCGGGGGACGCCGGTCGCGACCCGGTTGGCGAAGCGCTGCCATCGCGAGTCGAAATGGTGGGCGGGGTGCGCGGGGTCGGGCACGCCGCGGAACTCCAACACCCGGCACGACCACGGCACCCGCGCCGCCGCCCGGCGCACGAAGGCGAACTCTCGCATCTCGTAGAACGCGGTGTCTTGAATGAACCCGCGGTAGATCCACGGCGTCGCCAGCAGCAGCAGCGCGAGGGGCGCCAGCGCGGCCCGGGCGCGGTCGGCGAGGAGGGGCGCGGCGCTCGCGGCGAGGAGCACCAGGGGCGTCGCGAGGTGCAGGTGATACCGCGCCTGCATCGCGACCTCGTGGGGCCGCACGTAGGAGTGCACCACGAAGAACACCGCGAGCCACCCCACGAGGAAGGCCGCGCGCCGCCGCTCCCCCGCGCGCAGCAGGGCGTAGAGCCCGAGCGCGGCCAGCGCGAGCACCCAGGGCGGGGTGACGGCGGGGTTGATCAGGGTGTTGTGCTGCGTCGACCGCAGGGTCTCCCACGCCGTGCGCAGCGTGCGCGTCGAGAGCCCCTCGCTGAGCTCCGCGCGGTAGCGCGCGAGGAGCTGCCCCCACGCCGCGATGCCCGCGGGCACCGAGACCAGCGCGCCCACCGCCGCGACGCGGCGCCAGGGCAGCGCCGTGCCCGCCGCGGCGACCGCGAAGGCCGCGAGGTCGAGGGCGTAGAACACCAGGTTCTCGGGGCGCGTGAGGTAGGTGCCCAGGCACAGCCCGGGCAGCGCGACGGCGCAGGCCTGGCGCCACCGCGGACGCTCGTCGCCGAGCGCGCCGTAGAGCGCGGTGAAGGTGAGCGACGACAGCAGGAGCGACTGCAGGAACTCCACGTCGCTGCGGCTGAACCGGATGTGCGCCGGGAGGGTCGCCATGAGCAGCAGGGCCGCGAGGGCCGCGCGGAGGTCCTTGAGGCCGGCGCGGGCGTGCACGAAGAGCGCGGCGGGGGTCAGGGCGGCGAGGAAGAGGTCGGTCTTGAAGATGGTCCCGACGAGGGTGACGTCGACGCGCAGCGCGTGGGAGAGCCACGCCAGCATCGGGCCGTTGTAGAGCGCGCCCGCGAGGGGCACGACGCGGGAGTAGGGCCACGCGTTCATCGGCGCCTCGCGCGCCAGCAGCAGCCGCAGCGCGAAGCCCGCCGCCGTCACTCCGAGCACCGTCGGCAGCAGCCAGCGCGGGCCCTCGCGGGTGTGACGGCGCACCGCCGCGCCGAGGAAGAGCACCAGCAGCGCCCCGAGCAGCGCGCCGTCGAGGGCCCAGCGACCGAGGACCCCACGGGGCCTGACCACGTCGCCGGTCCCCTGCGCGACCGCCCAGAGCGAGCGCCGGTCGTTGGCCTGCACCGCGCGAAAGAGGCTCTCCCGCAGCGCGTTCGTCGCGACGTCAGCCGGCGCGAAGCGCACCGCGAGGTTCGCCGTGAGCCGCGCGTCGGGCGTGCGCGCCGAGGGGTGCAGCAGGAGCATGTGCCCGCGCACCGCGCCGTCGCGCTTGAGCTCCGCGGCGATGTGGTCCCGGCGGATGGACACGTTGCCGAAGGACCACGCCTCGCCGATGGGGCCGCCCGGCGCGTAGGGGCGCAGCAGCGCGACCACGGCGGTCTCGCGCCCGGGGGGCAGCACCGGGCCGTCATAGCTCGGGTCGCCCTCGTCGCGGTTGCGCGGGTCGTGCGCGGCGGCGTCGGGGGGCCGCGGCTGCGCCCACGACGAGGGCGCGAGCGTCAGGAGCGCGAGCCACAGCGCCGCGAAGAGCGCCGCGGCGTGCGGGGAGGGGCATCGGCACGGCGCGCGGGGCACGGGGCGCATCGGAACTGATTTCCAGCGCAGCGTCGAGCGCGGTGTAGAGTTCCGCGGCGATGCCCGCCGCCACCCTGCGAAGCTCCTCCCTGGCCCTCGCGCTCGGCCTCGTCGCCGCGGCGTGCAAGAAGACCCCGCCCCCGGTGGACTTTCAGAGCCACGCGCCGCCCCGCGACGCCGAGGTCACCCCCGACGCGCCCCCGACGCGCCCCGACGCGGGCCCGGCGTTTCGCGAGCGCGTGGGCGAAGACATCCCGGGCGACGGCCGCGCCATCACCGTGAACAACCGCGTCGTGCCCGCGCCCCCGGGGCAGCGGTTCACCCACCGCATCGCCTGGGACTACGACCACGACGGCACCGACGAGTCGGTCTTCGTCGTGCGCGCGTTCGACAACGGCGAGGCCGCGGGGCTCTCGCTGATCCGCCCCAGCAACGACCAGGCGGTCATCGCCACCGTCGAGGGCCCCGAGCCCGAGGACCGCACGTGCGGCCGCGCGCGCTTTCGCCAGACCTCCCCGCGCTCCCTGGTGGTCGAGTGGGCGTGCCCCGAGCAGCGCGCCGACGGGTCCGACGCGGGGCCGCGCGGGGTGTTCCGCGCCGAGTCGGTGCTCATGGGGCCCATCGAGAGCGACCTGGGCTTTCGCGCGCGGGCGGGCGTGCTGCGCGAGCCCATCCCCGACACCGCGCTCACGCTCTCGCTCGACGGCGTCGACACCGACGGCGACGGGGTCGACGAGCTGGTCTGCCACGTCGCCGCGGGCCGCCCCGGCGCCGCGCCCGGCGCGTCTGCGCGGGTGGTGTTCTTTCAGCGCAACAACGCCTTCGTGCGCGACACCGCCGAGCCCGGCAACTCGGTCCGCGCGTTCATCGCCGCGCAGCGCCGCCGCGCGGGCAACCGCCGCACGGCCGCCGCCGCCCTCGCGGCCATGGACGATCTGCTGCGCCTCCGCCGCGCGCTCTGCACCGACACCGTGCTCGCGCGCTTCAAGCTCGCGGGGGCAGTGGGCGTTCGCTGCGCGCCCGACATCTTCGACGGCGCCGCCGAGGTGATGCTCCGCGCGTACGTCTCCCTCGGGGAGCTCCCCGCGGCGTGGGCCATGACCCGGCCCGAGAGCGCCCACCCCTTCGGCGTCGTGCCCTTCTCCCGCGTGCGCTCCCTGCTCGAAGGCGCCGCCCCGCTGGAGCGCGGCGCGACCATGACCCTCAGCGCCATCGTCGCGCCGGCCACCGACCGCGTGCCCGCGCTGCGCTTCCCCGCGGCGCACTGGGAAGACCCCCGGGACCCGCAGCGGGTGATCCTCCCGGGGGAGCGGGCGCAGCGGG
>JBILLI010000693.1:0-4140 GCA_044376155.1 Polyangiales bacterium | reverse complement strand
CGCGTACCGCTCGCGCTGCGCGGTCGTGAGCCCCGTCGTCGCCGCGGGCCAGGCCGCGTAGCCCGGGAGCATCACCCGCACGTCGGTGTAGCCCAGCGCGCGCAGCGCCTCGCGCGCCCGGAGCGCCCGCGGACCGCGCTCGCAGTAGACCACCACCCGCGCGCCGCGGTCGGGCACCTCCTGCGGCGCGCGGGCGGGGAGGTCCGCCAGCGGGAGGTTCACCGCGCCGGTGATGCACCCGGCGGCGAACTCGTGGGGCGCGCGCACGTCGAGCAGGGTGAGCGCCTCGCCCGCGTCGAGGGCCGCGCGGAGGGCGTCGGGGGTGAGCGGCTCCTCGGGGAGGGACATGAGCGCGAGCGTACACGCAGCCCGCGCGCGGCGATCGGGACGCGCCCGTCGCCCTTGGGATACACTGCCGGTGACATGAGCCCCCGCGCGAGCCTGCTCGCCGTCGCCACGCTGCCCGTTCTCTTCGCGTCCCGCGCCGAGGCCATCCCCTTCGAGCGGAGGCTCACGCTGCGCCTCGAGGCGAACCTCGGCTACGTGGCGAGCCCGGGGAACCCCTACTCGGCAGGCTTTCTCGGGAGCGCGCGGCTCGGCTTGCAGCTCTTCGAGCCCCTCGCGCTGCAGGTGTCGGTGACCGAGGGGGTCTTCCCCTCGCGCGACGTGCCCACCTCGCTGAACACCAACTGGACCGGCGGGCTGCGCTTCGAGCCGCGCACCGTGCGCCCCTTCGGCCGGCTGTTCATCGACGCCAACGCCGGGCTCTCGGTGACGGGCTTCGACTCGCGCTTCGGCTTCGACGCGGGCGCGGGCTGGGAGTTCGAGGTCAGCCGCGGGTTCTTCATGGGCCCCGTGGTGCGCGTCTCGTACATCTCCACGGTCGCCATTCGTGGCCCCGCGCCGCAGGCGCCGCAAGACGTGACGTACATCTCCGTCGGGCTCGCCATGACCATCCAGCCCTGGCCCGCGCCGCGCGGGCGCGCCGGGTCGCTGCTCGCGATCAACTACGCGAACATGCCCGACCGGGACTACGACGGCGTGCCCGACGACTTCGACCAGTGCCCCGACACCATCGAAGACCACGACGGGTATCAAGACGAAGACGGCTGCCCCGACCTCGACGACGACGCCGACAACCTCCCCGACTCTGAAGACCGCTGCCCCCGCGGCGCCGAGACCACCAACGGCTACGAGGATGAAGACGGCTGCCCCGACGAGCTCCCGCCGGGACGTCTCCGCATCGAGTGGACCGGCGGGGAGATTCGCTTGCGGCAGCGAGTGTACTTCCCGGTGAACCGCGTGGTGATCCCGCCGTTGTTCTTCCCGATCCTCACGGAGCTCGCGAGCTTTCTGAACGAGCACCCCGAGATCCGGCAGATGCGCGTCGAGGGCCACGCCGACGACCGCGGGCCGCGGCGCGAGGGCTTCTCGATGTCGTACCGCCGCGCCCAGGCCGTGCTGCGCTTCCTCGTCGAGCACGGCGTGGCCGAGTCGCGCCTGCAGGCCGTGGGCTTCGGCGACCTCGCGCCCACCGACCGCGCGCACGACGAGGTCACCCGCTCGCGCAACCGCCGCATCGAGTTCGTCGTGGCCGACGGCCCCTCGGGCGCCGCCCCGCCGCCCCCCGCGGGCGTGTGGACCTCCGAGACCCCCGCCACCACGGAGCTCCCGGCCGCGCCGCGGTGAAGTCACTTGCGCGCGGGCGCGGGGCGGGGGACACCTCGCGTCCCCCATGATCGGCCTCATCATCAACCCCAACTCGCGCAAGAACAAGCGGCGCCGCGGGCGGGTCGCGCGGTTCCAGAAGGTGCTCGGGCGGCACGGCCGCGTGGTCGAGACGCCCAGCGTCGACGCGGTGATCCCCGCGCTGAAGTCCTTCGCCGAGGAGGGCCGACGCATCTGGATCGCCGACGGCGGCGACGGCGCGCTCCACTGGATGGTCAACGAGGCCGTGCGCTACTTCGGCGCCGCGCGCGCGGCCGAGCTCGCGGTGTACATGCCCACGGGCGGCGGCTCGGTGGACTTCGTCGCGAAGCACCTGAACTTCGACCTCGACCCCCAGGCGCTGGTCACCCGCCTCGTCGAGCACGTCTCCACCGGGCGCGAGGTGCCCACCCGCGACGTGCCCTCCCTCTGGCTGCGCGGGCGGCAGGTGCAGTGGGGCAATGAGTCCGTCGACTTTCGCCGCATCGGGTTCGGCACCGCCCTCGCGGGCTACGGCGCGAACTTCTTCGGCCCGCTCTACGAGGGCGGCAAGGAGTACGGCGCCGCGCGCATCGCGAAGCTCCTCGGCGCGGCCTTCGGCGTGGCCGCGGTGGGCTCACTCTTTCAGGGCCCCCTGCGGCTCATGAAGCCCGACGCGCTGCGCGACGCCGAGCACGCCTTTCTGCGACCGCTGCGCGCCGCGGTGCTCGTCGACGCCGCCCCCCTGCGCGCCAAGGACGGCTCGCCCGTGCGCGAGCACACCGTGGTGCACTGCGCGTCGCTGCCGCTGAACCTCGCGGGCCTCCTGCGGGTGTTCCCCCGCGCGGGCAACGGGCGCATGCACGTGCACGCGGGCTTCGTCTCGCCCGCGGAGATGGCGTGGATCCTCCCGAGGCTCGCGACGGGGGGCGACCTCGACGCGCACCTCTCCCGCGGCTACGACGGCCCCGCGCGCACCTTCGACGTGATCTGCGAGCCCGACCAGGAGATGACCCCCGTGATCGATGGCGAGCTCTTTCACCGCCTCACGGAGCTGCACGTCGAGTGCGGTCCCGTGTTCCGCATGGCGGTGCCGTAGGTGGCCGGAGACAGCGCAGCGCCGCGGCCGGTCTCCGAGCGCGCGGTGGTGCTGCTCGTGGCCGGCGTGCAGTTCGTCAACATCCTCGACTTCATGATGGTGATGCCGCTGGGGCCGGATTTCTCGGCCTCTCTGGGCATTCCCCTGTCGCGCCTGGGGATCATCGGCGGGTCGTACACCCTCGCGGCGATGGTGTCGGGCGTGGCGTCGTCGACCTTTCTCGACCGCTTCGACCGCCGGACGGCGCTCACCGCGTCGGTGCTCGGGCTCAGCCTCGCGACGGCCTTCGGGGGGCTCGCGCAGGGCGGCGCGTCGCTCATCGCCGCGCGCGTCGTCGCCGGCGCCTTCGGCGGCCCCGCGACCTCGGTGGCGCTCTCCATCGTCTCCGACCTCGTGCCCGCGGAGCGCCGCGGCAAGGCCATGGGCACGGTGATGGCGGCCTTCGCGGTGGCGTCGGTGCTCGGGGTGCCCGCGGGGCTCGAGCTCGCGCACCGCGGCGGCTGGCGCCTCCCGTTCTTCGCCGTGGGCGCGCTGGGCCTCGTGGCGGCGGGCGTCGCCGCGACCCTGCTCCCGCCCCTGCGCGGGCACCTCGCCCAACGCGCGGCGGACCACCCCGGCGGGTACCGCGACGCGCCCGGGGCGCCGGTTGATGCGCCGCCGAGAGACTCCGCGCGCGCGCTGCTCGGGCGCGGCACCGTGCGGATCTCCTTCGCGATGAGCGCGGCGTCGATGATGGGCACCTTCGCGCTGGTGCCGAACATCACCCCCTTTCTGCTGCAGAACCGCGGCACCCCGCGGGATCAGCTCGGCACGCTCTACCTCTTCGGCGGGCTGTGCTCCTTCCTCGTGCTCCCGCTCGCGGGGCGGCTGGTCGACCGCTACGGCGGCACCCGCGTCGCCGCCCCGGCGACGGCGTTCATCGCCTGGGTCATCTTCGAGGGCTTCGTGCGCGAGCGCCCGTGGCTGCCCGTGACGCTGCTGTTCGTCCTGTGGATGGGCACCATGGGCTTTCGCAACGTGGCGATGCAGACGGCGACGTCGAAGGTCCCCTCCGCCACGGAGCGCGCGCGGTTCATGTCGCTGCAGAGCGCGGTGCAGCACGGGGCGTCGTCGCTCGGCGCGATGCTCTCCACGGCGATGCTCTCGCAGGGCCCCGACGGGCGGCTGGTGGGGGTGGGGCGCGTGGCGGCGTTCACCATCGCGCTGTTCGTGACGCTTCCCTTCTCGCTCGCGGCGGTGGAGCGGCGGGTGCGGGCCGAGGCGCAGCGGGGGTGAGGGGGCACCGGGGCGGCGGCGCCCCGGCGGGGAGTCGGGTCAGCGCGGGCAGCGCCAGCCGACGTTGAACGACTGGAGCA
>JBILLI010000111.1:0-14787 GCA_044376155.1 Polyangiales bacterium | reverse complement strand
GCGGTCCTCATGGTCATCGTGTGGCACGTCGTGTTGACCACGCGGTTTTCGACGGCGCGCTTCGGCGCCTTCGAGCCCTTCGTGCGCGCGACCTGGGCCGGGGTCGACCTGTTCTTCGCGCTCTCGGGCTTCCTCATCACCTCGCTGCTGCTGCGGGAGGAGCGGCGCAGCGCCGACGCCGGGGGGCCCGCGACCTTCTCCCTCCAGAACTTCTACGTCCGCCGCACGCTGCGCATCCTGCCGGTCTTCTACGTCGTCTTCGCGCTGGTGACGCTCGTCTTCGCACGGATCCCGACCTTCCGCTCGGTGAACGTCACCGAGCTCCTCGAGCGCGGCTCCACCTACGGGCTCTGGCCCTACGCCCTCTTCCTCGGGAACTACTTCGAGGCCCAGGTCGCGTCGATCCGCGGCGCAGTGTTTCCGGGCAACGCGCTGCTGGTGTTCTGGTCGCTGTGCGTCGAGGAGCACTTCTACCTCCTGTGGCCGTTCACGCTCACGGTGGTCCGTTCATCGACCGCGCGCGCCGCCGTCGCGCTCGCGTTCTGCGCGCTGCTTCCGGCGCTCCGCTTCGCCGAGATCGCGGCCGACCCGAGCATGCACTACCCGGCGCACATCGTGTCGCACCTCCGCATCGACTCGCTCCTGTGGGGGGCGCTCGCGGCCATCGGCCTCCGCTCCTGCTCCTCGCGGCGGCGGTCGCGACGGTCGTCGCGCTGCTCACCACCCGGCAGCTCTCGATCCAGCCCCACGGCACGGCCCTCGGATCGGCGCTCGGCCTCAGCGCCCTCGCCCTGGCGGGCGCGCTGCTGACGGCGGAGTTCGCGCTGCGCCCCGACTCGCTGGTCGCGCGCGGGATGGACGCCCCGTGGCTCCGCTTCGTCGGCCGCCTGTCCTTTGCGATGTACCTCGTTCACTTCCCGATGATCGACCTCGCGAAGTTTGCGCTCTACCGCTTCTCCCGGGCCGCCACGCTGTCCAACCTCGCCCTGCTCGTGGTCCTCTCGACGGCGTTCTCCATCGCGCTCGCGTGGCTGATCCACCGCCTCGTCGAGCGGCCCTTCCTCGCACTCAAGGAACGCTTCAACTGACGCGTCCGCCCGCGGGTCGCCCCAGCCCCCGCATTGAACCTCCGGACCGGCCGACGGACCTCTTGGGCGTGACGCTCCTCGACGCGGAGGTCGCCCGGGTCGCCTCCCTCGGCCGCCGCCGCGAGGACGACCAGACCTTCGTGCAGGCGAGCGAGGCGCGGATCGCAGACGACCCCGGGGCCTGCCTTTCCTTCGACGGCTACGGTCGCGCGACCCTGCGCGCGGGAGACGACGCCGGGGCCGCGGGGAGCGTCTTCACCCCCACGCTCGCGCAACTCCGTGCCTGGGCGGATGTGCGCGTCGACCCTGGCGCCGGCGACAAGTGCCCCCGCCTCTTCGTGCTGTCGGGCGAGCATCCGATCACGGGCATCGGCGCGCTCCGGGCCTTCGCGCCGCCGGAGACGCTCTTCCAGGCGGCGTCGCAGTTCAACTGCCTGGAGAGCCCCGGGGCCCCACGTGACCTCGGTGGCGCGCTGCCTCCGCGACCCGACGCCGGGGCCGCGCGCGGCGATCTCGGCGCTCCCGGGGGCGCTGCTGCGGCACGACGCGGCGGCGACGCCCGACGGCCGTCGCGTCACCCAGGCGATGGACGGCGAGCGGGTCGACCTCCTCGCCGACGTCTGCCCTGCGGAGGTCGCGCGGGTGCGCAACGACTACCTGCGGGCCACGAACATCCGCGCGCCGGAGGCCAGCGTGGCAGTGGCAGTGGTAACGTCGGCACGTGATCCGAGAGCGATCCAATCCTGCGAGCTTGACTACTCAGTCTGTTGCGCATCACGGATCCTCCGTCCGCTCCCGCCGCCCCGCATGGGGGGAGTGGGCGTGTCGCCAGGGTCTTGATCGGCGCGAGGCGTGGGGTGGCTGATCCCGTGCAGTGAGCGTTCTCCCTCCCATCGCCAGGGGCGGCGATGACGCGAATCAAACCCTTGCCGCGCAGGGGCTCTGATTCACTGTCGATACCGCACAATCACCACGCCGGCCCCGCCTGCTGCGTCGGCGCCGCCGCCGCCGCCGGTGTTCGCGCGGCCCGCGGTTCCCACGCCGCCGCCCCCGCCGTTGGCGCTGCCGTTCTCGGCCTCGCCGCGTCCCGCGCCGCCGCCCGCGAGGGTCTGCATCGCGCCCGTGATGTCCGTCGCGCGGCCGGTGCCGCCATTGCCGCCAGTGCCGTTGGACCCCGCGCCGCGTGTGCCCGCGCTCGCCGCGCCGCCGCCGCCGCCGCCGGCGAAGAAGTTGCCGTCACGGGAATTGCCGCCGCTGTTGCCCTGTCCCGCGATGCCCGCGCCGCCGGGGGTGTTGTTCTTGAAACCCGATCCGCCGCCGGATCCGCCCATGCGACCGGCTTCACCTCGGCTTCGGTCGCCGAATCCGCCGGCGCCGCCGCCCGTCGTGACGACGGTGCCGAAGGACGAGTTCCCACCGTTCATCCCCACATTGCCACCATTGCCGACGGTGACCGCGGTGGGGCCTGCGTTCACGGTGAGCGCCCCGCCGCGAAAGCCCCCTGCGCCGCCGCCGCCGCCGGAGCGTCCACCGCCGCCGCCACCGCCGCCGCCGGCGATCACGACGTACTCGACGAGTCCACCGACGGAGCAACTCAGCGCGCCCGCGGCGGTGAAGGTGTGCACGCGATAGCCCACAGCGCCGACGGTGATGTCGGCGGTTGTTCCGCCGGTGCACCCCGAGGCCGGCGTATCGACGCACGCGCTGGCGAAGCACGACTGCGTCGCGGTGCAGGCGTTGCCGCAACGACCGCAGTGGCTGCGATCGCTCGTCGGGTCGACGCACGCGTCATCGCATCGCAGCCGCACGCCCGCGCACACGCAGCGCTCCGCGCCGCACACCAGCCCGGGATCGCAGACGCCGCCATCGCGCTCGGCGCAGCACGTCTGCTCGAAGGCCCCGCAGGGGACCACGACGGGCGCATCGACAACCTGAACCGAGTCGGTCGCGAGGGTGACGTCGGGGGTGTCGCTCGCGAGGGTGACGTCGGGGGCGTCGTTCGCGATCACCGCGTCCTGCGCATCGAGGGAGGATGCTGCGTCGTCGACGGTGGCGGCGTCGTCCCGCTGTGCGGCGTCGGGAGCTGCGGGCGCGTCGAGCGTTGGCGCGTCGGTCGCGATGTCCGCCGCGATGTCCGCCGCGATGTCCGCCGCGATGTCCGCCCCGGTGTCGCCCGCGTCGAGGCGCGAGTTGGGGTGCGAGAGCTCGCAGGCCCCGACGGTGATCCACAGCAGCGCGAGGCGACGACTGTGCACGGTAAGGAGAGAACGACGAGTCCGGTGGGCGCGTCAATCCTTGGCGCCGCGAGGGCACGACGGCGTGAGCGTGGGAGCGTTGGCCCAGGCGCCGAACCCGAGCACCTCGCACGATGCCGAACGTTCACGGTCTCATGCATCTCCGATCGTCCATCGAAGCCGGTCGCACCGCACATCGGCGGTCTCCCGCCGACCGCCCTTCGTCCACCCCGTCGAGCAGCAACAGGGCACAGCGGCGAACATCCAGGGAAGTCGCGGGACCACACGGACATCCGTCGCGGCGTTCCTGGGGGCAGATCCCTACCAGCCGCGTCCTGGCGGCGCGCCGTGCAGCGTGCGGCACTGGTAGGGGTGCACCTCGGTGATCCCCTGCGAGACCTCGCGGTAGCGCGCGACCATCTCGGTGAAGCGCGCGCGGTCGGTGCGCGAGAGGTTGGTCGCCTCGCCCGGGTCGGCCTCGAGGTCGTAGAGCTCGAAGCGGCTGTCATCCCCGTACGCGATGAGCTTGTACCGCCCGCGGATCAGCGCGCGACGGCGGTCGTTGTCGCTCGTGCGCGGGAGGTCCACGATGACCTCGCGCTCCTCCGTCGGTCCCCCCAACAGCTCGGGCACGAGGCTGCGCCCCGGGAGCGACGGCTCCGCGGGCGCGCCCAGGAGCTCGAGCAGCGTCGGCGCGAGGTCCAGGTGGCTGCGGTTCACCGCGATGCGCCGCGCGGGAACGCCCGGGATGGAGAAGAACCACGGCACCCGCACGAGCTCCTGCCAGAGCTCGAAGCCGTGACGATAATGGCTGTGCTCGCCGAAGCACTCGCCGTGGTCCGCGGTCACGACGATCGCCGTGCGGGCGCCCCAGGGCTGGGCGCGCACCCACGTGATGAGCTCGCCGAGGTGCCGGTCGGTGAAGGTCACCTCGGCGTCGTAGCGGTCGCGCATCCGTCGGCCGTACGCGATCCCCTCGTGCTGCCGGTAGGCGTCATGGGGATCCATGAAGTGAAACCACGCGAAGAACCGCCGGCCGCTGTTCGCCGGGTCGGAGAGCATCGCGCGGGCGGTCTCGACGTGCCGGGGGCTCGTGACCTCCTCGTCCATGAGCGGGTTCCAACGCAGGCCGGGGAGCAGTCGGTAGTCGTCGAAGCCCTGGTCGAAGCCGGCCTTGTTGACGCGAAAGTACCCGTGGGCGTGCGCCGAGAGCGTGCGGATCCCGCTGCGCTGCAACAGCTCCTGCACGAAGGTGACCCGCCGGGGGTAGGTGCCGAAGAAGAAGCCGTCGCGGGCGAGCTCGCTGGGCACATGGCCGCCGAGAAAGCCCCCGACGCTCATCGAGGTGTACGACGACAGCGCGTAGGCCCGCGCGTAGCTCACCGACTGCGCCTCCAGCGCGGTGAGCGCGGGCGCGATCTCCCGGGGGTAGCCCGACCACGGCATGTCGGCGCGCAGCGAGTCGACCGAGATCATCAGCACGTTGAGGTCCCGCGGCAGCGACGGGCGCACCCCGGCGTCGGGGCGGGACGGCGCGGGTGCGGGCGCAGGCGCGGGCGGCGTCTGCACGGCGGGGGTGCCCGCGTCGGCGGCGGGCGAGGGGGCGCGCTGACACGCGGCGAGGAGCGGGAGGCAGAGGAGGCGACGCATGGCGGCGACGCTTGTACAGCGAGTGCGCGCCGGGGCGAAGCGCCCTCCCCATCGACCCTGTTTCGTGCGCCGCAACTGTGCGAGCCTCGACGCATCGCATGAGGCCCCGTCGTCCCGCGCTCCCCCTCGTCATCGTCGCGCTCGCCGCCCTCGGCTGCGCGGCGGGTGGCAACGTCGAGACCGTCGAGGACGCGGGCACCCCGGACCTCCCGACGCTCTCCTCCGCCGACGCAGACGACGTCACCCCGACCTCCTCGCCCGACAGCGCCATCGAGGGTGACGTCCGCGCGGCGTCCGACGTGGCGTCAACCCCCGACGTCGCCGTGGTCGCCGCGGACCTCCCGATCCCTTGTCCTGCGGGGCAGCTCCTCTGCGACGGGGTCTGCACGGTGCTCGCGGTCGACCCTCGCCACTGCGGCGGTTGTGGGCAAGCCTGCGCGACGTCCGAGCGCTGCGACAACGGCGTGTGCCGGGTGGTGTGCCCCGCCGGACAGCTCGCCTGCGTAGGCTCCGACGGCGCGGCCGTGTGCGCCACCGTGGCGACCGACCGCGCGCACTGCGGCGCCTGTGGCAACGCGTGCCCCGCCGGTCAGCTCTGCGCCGCGGGGCGCTGCACGGCGATCTGTGGCAGCGGCGAGACCCTCTGCAACGGGACGGGCGTGGCCACCTGCGCCGACCTGCAGCGAGACGCCAACCACTGTGGCGCCTGCGGCACCCGCTGCGGTCCGACGGAGCGGTGCGACCTTGGTCGGTGCGCCTCCCGGTGTGTCGTGCCCGAGGTCGCCTGCGACGGCGCCTGCGTGAACCCGCTGAACAGCGACGCGCACTGCGGCGGCTGCGGGCGACGCTGCGCCGACGGGCAGACCTGCGTCACCGGGGTGTGCCGACCGCGCTGCGTCGCGCCCGCGGTGCTGTGCGGCGACGCGTGCGACGACGTGACCTCCAGCCCGCGCAACTGCGGTGCCTGCGGCGCGGCCTGCCCCGCCGGGCAGAGCTGCACGCTCGGGCGCTGCACCGTGGTCTGCCCCGATGGTCAGCTCGTGTGCAACGGGCGCTGCTTCGACCTGCGCTCCGATCGCAACAACTGCGGGATGTGCGGGCGCGTCTGCGCCGCGGGCACGGTCTGCCTGCTCGGCGTCTGCACCGCGACGTGCAGCGGGGGGCTGGTCTCGTGCGACGGCGCGTGCGTCGACACGCGGAGCTCCGTCGCGCACTGCGGCGTGTGCGGAAACGCTTGCGCCGCAAGGGCTGGCGCGACAGCGACGTGCACCGCGGGGCGCTGCGCCTGGACCTGCCGGTCGGGCAGCGGCGACTGCGACGGCGACGCCACGAACGGCTGCGAGACCTCGCTCACGAGCACCTCCAACTGCGGGGCCTGCGGCAACGCCTGCCGGGTCACGGGGAGTGGCATCGCACGCTGCGCGTCGGGCGCCTGCGCGGTGACCTGCCTCTCCGGCACGGCCGACTGCGACGCGAACGTCGTCAACGGCTGCGAAGTCAACACGCTGAGCAGCGCGCAGCACTGCGGCGCGTGCAATCGCCCCTGCGCCACCGGGAGCGTGTGCGTCGCGGGGGTGTGCGCGACCTCGACGCAGGTCATCGAGTCCTTTGACGCGACGACGTGGCCCGCCGCGGGGTGGACGGCCGTCGGGGGCGGCAGCGCAGGCACCCGCAGCGCCACGTGCGCCCACGACGGCGCGGCGGGGCTGCAAGACCCCGGGTGGATCTACCGCACCGACGTGAGCGTCGGCGCCTCGGGCCAGCGACTCTCCCTCTGGGTGCGTCGCGGAGCGAGCGCGGGCGGCCGCGCCTACCTGGGCTTCGGCGCGTCGGCCAACGGCGGGTGGTCCCTCGTGGCGGGCTTCAACACCAACGAGCTCTTGATCCAGCAGAACGCGTCGTGGGGCTACACCACGCTGGGCACCGCCGCCTGGACCGGAGCCATGGGCACCTGGTACCGCCTGGAGCTCACCTTCGGCGCGAGCGGCGCGGTCACCGGCAGGGTCTACAGCGAGGCGAACACGGTGCTTGCGACGGTCACCGCGACGATCGCGGGGCTGACCCGCGGAGGCGTCGCGCTGCGCGCGTTCAGCACCACCTGCCTCGACACCCTCGAGCGGCGCTGAACCCCTGGGACGAGAAACGTCCAGCACCTTCGCATACCCTGTTGCGAGGCACCTCCGCGGTGTACAACCTGCGCGCCGCAACGGAGGGACTGCTTCATGGCGAACGTCAACATCCCGGTCGATGAGCACTGTCCGATCAAGTCGAAGGCCACCGTGCACGACGACTACGACTGCATGCTCAACCAGACGAACATCGGGGCGAACAACAACAAGTTCTATGTGATCCAGGTGCTGGAGTCTGGCGGCAAGTACTACTGCTGGACCCGCTGGGGCCGCGTGGGCGAGGTCGGTCAGAGCGCGCTCAAGGGCCCCTTCGCGTCGCCCGACCAGGGCATCAAGGAGTTCGAGTCGAAGTTCAAAGACAAGAGCTCGAACGCCTGGGCCAACCGCAAGAACTTCAAGCCCGCCTCGGGCAAGTACACCCTCATCGAGCTCGACCACTCGGGGGAGGGGGCCAAGAAGGCCGCCGAGGTCGAGGAGAAGCTCAAGGCCATCGACAAGGAGGCCGCCAAGGTCCAGCCCAAGCCCAAGGGCTTCGCGGCCTCGGCGCTGCATCCCCGGGTCGAGGCGTTCATGTCGCTGATCTTCGACCACGACATGTTCAAGGGCCAGATGGCCAGCTTCGACATCGACGTGAAGAAGATGCCCCTCGGGCAGCTGTCGAAGACCCAGGTGCAGAAGGGTTACCAGGTCCTCGAGGAGCTCGAAGAGGCCATCAAGGCCAACAGCGCCAAGCAGATCAACGACCTCTCGTCGCGCTTCTACACGGTGGTGCCGCACGCCTTCGGGCGTCGAGTGCCGCCGCCCATCAACACCGTCGACCTGCTGCACAAGAAGGTCGACATGCTCAACGTGCTCAACGACATCGAGATCGCGGTCTCGATGCAGAAGGGCGGCGAGAGCACCGGGCCCGAGCCCGAGCTGATCCCGCACCCCGCCGACGAGAACTACAAGAAGCTCAAGACCACGCTCGCGTGGGTCGACCCCAAGAGCGACGAGTACGCCTGGATCGAGAAGTACATGCAGAACACCGGGTCGAGCTACTACAAGCTCAAGCTCGTCGACGTGTTCCGCATGGATCGCCAGGGCGAGGGCACGCGCTTCGCCGCGCACAACGACTTCGCCGAGCGCAAGATCCTCTGGCACGGCACCAACATCGCGGTCGTGGCCGCGATCTGCTCCACCGGCCTGCGCATCATGCCGCACTCCGGCGGGCGCGTCGGCAAGGGCATCTACCTCGCCTCGGAGAACGGCAAGTCGGTGAACTACGTCGGCTGGACCGGCACCACGGGCTGCATGTTCCTCGCCGAGGGCGCGCTCGGCCCGGAGCACACCATCACCCGCGACGACTCCTCGCTGAAGACCGCGCCCAAGGGCTTCGGCTGCATCGTCGCCCGCGGCCACACCGAGCCCGACCCGAAAGACGACATCGAGCTCGAATTCGAGGGCAAGAAGGTCGTGGTGCCGCAGGGCAAGCCCATTCCCCAGCCGCAGTACAAGAAGAGCTCGTTCACCCAGAGCGAGTTCCTCGTCTACAACGAGAGCCAGGTCCGCCTGCGCTACGTCCTGCGCGTCACGCGCTGATCCTTATCCCCGCTCGCAGCCCCACCCAACCCTCAAGACGTCGCCACCCTCCGCGGCGACGTCACGCCCCTCGCGCGCGCCCGCAGAGGCCTCGGCGCGCGCGTACGATCCCGGCGCGCGCAGGTCTTGGCGTCGCCTGATCGCCGCGGGCGATTCGTCGCGTGAGATTGTGGAGGAAGGGGTGCCCGCCCTCAGGACGAGGGCGGGTGCGGGGGAGGCGGCGATCAGCCGTGGTGGTGGGCGCGGGCCGCGCGGCCGCCGCGCATGTCCGTGGCGTGCTCGTCTTCGACGACCACTTCGAGCTTCTTGTACGCGCCGAGGCCCGTACCGGCGGGGATCAGCCGCCCCATGATGACGTTCTCCTTGAGGCCTCGGAGGTCGTCGGTCTTGCCGAGGATGGCCGCCTCGGTGAGCACCTTCGTGGTCTCCTGGAACGACGACGCGGAGATGAACGACTCCGTCGACAGCGACGCCTTCGTGATGCCGAGCAGCAGCGCCTCGCCGGTGGCCGGGCGACCGCCCGCGTTCATCACGCGGTCGTTCTCGGCCTCGAACGCGTGGCGCTCGACCTGCTCGTCGACCAGGAAGTTGGTGTCACCGACGTCCCGGATGCGCACGCGACGCAACATCTGACGAACGATCGTCTCGATGTGCTTGTCGTTGATGCGCACGCCCTGGAGCCGGTAGACCTCCTGGATCTCGTCCACGAGGTACCGCGCCAGCGCCGTCTCACCGAGCACGCGGAGCACGTCGTGCGGGTTCACCGAACCCTCCATGAGCTGCTCGCCGGCGCGCACGCGGTCACCCTCGTGCACGGCGATCGACTTGCTCTTGGGGATCAAGTACTCGCGCGCGTCGCCGACCTCGGGCGTGACGATCAGCTTGCGCTTGCCCTTCGTGTCCTTGCCGAAGCTGACGATGCCGTCGACCTCGGAGACGACCGCAGTGTCCTTGGGCTTCCGCGCCTCGAACAGCTCGGCCACACGCGGGAGACCGCCCGTGATGTCCTTGGTCTTGGTCGTCTCGCGCGGCACCTTGGCGATGACGTCGCCGGGGCCGATCTCCTGACCGTCGTTGACGACGATGTTCGCCTTCACCGGCAGACCGTACTGCGCGGGCGAGGACGACTTGGGCAGGAGGCGGACCTTGCCGTGCTCGTCGGTCACGCCGATGCGCGGACGGGCGTCCGGATCACGCGACTCGATGATCACCTTGCGCGACAGGCCCGTGACCTCGTCGAGCTCCTCCTGGATCGTCACGCCGTCGATGATGTCCTCGTAGCGGATCACGCCGCCGACCTCGGACAACACGGGCATGTTGAACGGCTCCCACTCCGCCACCTTCTCGCCGATCTTCAGCTTGTCGCCGTTGGCCCGCTTGATCACCGCGCCGTAGATGATCTGGTACTGCTCCTTCACCAGGCCGGTGTCGTCCACGATGTGGATCTCACCGTTGCGGTTCATCGCCACGATCGTCCCGTCGCGACGGTTGACCGTCTGCAGGTTGACGTAGCGGAGCGTCCCGCCGAAGCGCGTCTCGATGTCGCTCTTGGCGCCGCGCGTGAGCGCGGTACCACCGACGTGGAAGGTGCGCATCGTGAGCTGCGTGCCGGGCTCGCCGATCGACTGCGCCGCGATGACGCCGATGGCCTCGCCGAGGTTCACCGGGCGGCCTCGCGCGAGGTCGCGACCGTAACACTGCGCGCAGACGCCGCGCTTGGTCTCGCAGGTGAGCACCGAGCGGATCTTCACCTTCTGGATGCCCGCCTCCTCGATGCGCGAGACGATCTCTTCGTCGAGCATCGTGCTCGCGTCGACGATCAGCGCCTCCGTCTGCGGGTGCTTGACCTCCTCGAGCGCGAAGCGGCCGAGGATCCGATCGCCGAGGCGCTCGATCACCTCGCCCGACTCCACCAGCGCCGTCATCTCGATGCCGTTCGGCGTGCCGCAATCGTACTCGGTGATGATCGCGTCCTGCGCGACGTCGACGAGTCGACGCGTCAGGTAGCCCGAGTTCGCGGTCTTGAGCGCGGTGTCGGCGAGACCCTTGCGCGCGCCGTGCGTCGAGATGAAGTACTGGAGGACCGAGAGGCCCTCGCGGAAGTTCGCGAGGATAGGCGTCTCGATGATCTCGCCCGACGGCTTCGCCATCAGGCCACGCATGCCGGCCAGCTGACGAATCTGCTGAGCCGAGCCGCGCGCGCCCGAGTCCGCCATGACGAAGATCGGGTTGAAGGTGGCGACCTTGCGCTCCTGCTTCCCGTCCGGCGACTTGACGATCTCGGTCGAGATGCCCTCCATGAGCACCTTCGCGACCTGCTCACCGACGCGCGCCCAGATGTCGATCACCTTGTTGTAGCGCTCGCCGGTCGTGATGAGACCCTCGACGTACTGGCTCTCGATCTCGGCGACCTCCGTCTGCGCGGCGTCGACGAGCTTCTGCTTCTCCGGCGGGATCCGCATGTCGTCGATCGAGATCGAGATGCCCGCCTTGGTGGCCTCGGTGTAGCCGAGCGTCCGGAGCCGGTCCGCGAGGAGCACGGTCTCCTTCTGCCCCGACACCCGGTAGCAGGTGTCGATCAGGTTCCCGAGGTTCTTCTTGGTGAGCGCCAGGTTGAACGCCGCGAAGTCGACGTCCCTCGGAACGATCTCGCTGACGAGGATACGCCCGACGGTCGTCTCGACCGGGTCCTTCGTGTCCTTGCCGTTCACCTTGCGGTCGGTGATGCGGCACTTGATCTTGGCCTGGAGGTCGACCGCGCCGTGATCGTAGGCCGCGCGGACCTCGGTCGGCGCCGCGAACACCTTGCCCTCGCCGCGCGCGAACGCGCGCTCGCGGGTCATGTAGTAGCAGCCGAGGACGATGTCCTGCGACGGGACGATGATCGGCTTCCCGTTCGCCGGGCTGAGGATGTTGTTCGTCGACATCATCAGCACGCGCGCTTCCATCTGCGCCTCGATCGAGAGCGGCACGTGGACCGCCATCTGATCGCCGTCGAAGTCCGCGTTGAACGCGGTGCACACGAGCGGGTGCAGCTGGATCGCCTTGCCCTCGACGAGCAGCGGCTCGAACGCCTGGATGCCCAGGCGGTGCAGCGTCGGCGCGCGGTTCAGGAGCACCGGGTGCTCCTTGATGATGTCCTCGAGGATGTCCCAGACCTCGGGCTTCTCTTTCTCCACCATCTTCTTCGCGGACTTGATGGTGGTGACGTAGCCCTTCTCTTCGAGCTTGTTGTAGATGAACGGCTTGAAGAGCTCGAGCGCCATGATCTTGGGCAGGCCACACTGGTGGAGCTTGAGCTCCGGGCCCACGACGATCACCGAACGACCCGAGTAGTCGACGCGCTTGCCGAGCAGGTTCTGGCGGAACCGGCCCTGCTTGCCCTTGAGCATGTCCGACAGCGACTTGAGCGGGCGCTTGTTGGGGCCCGTGATCACCTTGCCGCGGCGGCCGTTGTCGAAGAGCGCGTCGACCGCCTCCTGGAGCATGCGCTTCTCGTTGCGCACGATGATCTCGGGCGCGGAGAGCTCCTGGAGCCGCTTGAGGCGGTTGTTGCGGTTGATGACGCGGCGGTACAGGTCGTTGAGGTCCGAAGTGGCGAAACGACCGCCGTCGAGCGGGACGAGCGGGCGGAGATCCGGCGGGATCACCGGGATCACCTCGAGCATCATCCACTCGGGCTTGTTGTCGCTCTCCTTGAAGGACTCCACGACCTTCAGGCGCTTCGCGAGCTTCTTGCGCTTGGCCTCGGACGAGGTCGCGCGCATCTCCTCACGGAGCTGCTCCGACAGCACGTTGACGTCGATGCCCGGGCGGCCGCTCGCGGGGTCCGGCTCCTTCAGGAGCTCGCGGATGGCCTCGGCGCCCATGCCCGCGACGAGGTAGTCCTCGCCGTGCTCCTCGAGGATGCGCACGTAGCGCTCCTCGGAGAGCACCTCGCAGCGCTGGAACTCCTTCTGGCCCTTCGGGTCGATGACGATGTACGCCTCGCAGTAGAGCACCTTCTCGAGGTCCTTCAGGGACACGTCGAGCAGGTTGCCGATGCGCGAGGGCAACGACTTCAGGAACCAGATGTGCGCCACCGGCGTGGCGAGGTTGATGTGGCCGAGGCGCTCGCGGCGGACCTTCGACTGGATGACCTCGACGCCGCACTTCTCGCAGACGACGCCGCGGTGCTTCATCCGCTTGTACTTCCCGCAGAGGCACTCGTCGTCCTTCACGGGGCCGAAGATCTTCGCGCAGAACAGGCCGTCACGCTCCGGCTTGAACGTGCGGTAGTTGATGGTCTCGGGCTTCTTCACCTCGCCGTGGGACCACTCGCGGATCTTCTCGGGCGACGCGAGCCCGATCTTGATGGCGGCGAACGAGAGCGGATCCTTGGGCTTCTCGAAGAAAATGAAGATGTCCTTCACTGCGAACTCCTCGTGTTCCGAACGACTGGAGGGGGACGGCACGGGGCACGGGGACCGCCCGGAGCACCGCGCGCGAGCGCGGGCCCCGGCGCGGCGCCCCGCGCGCCGCGATCAGCCCTGAGGCACGGGGGCGCGGCCGAACCGCTTCTCCACGCGCTTGGTCTCTTCCTCGTTCACGCGATCCTCGTCGAGCAGCTCGACGTCGAGCGCCAGGGCCTGGAGCTCCTTGAGCAAGACGTTGAACGACTCCGGCAGGCCGGCCTCGAGCACGTTCTCGCCCTTCACGATCGCCTCGTACATGCGGGTGCGGCCGAGCACGTCGTCGGACTTCACCGTCAGGAACTCCTGCAGCGAATACGCGGCGCCGTACGCCTCCATCGCCCACACTTCCATCTCGCCGAGACGCTGACCGCCGAACTGCGCCTTGCCGCCGAGCGGCTGCTGCGTGACCAGCGAGTAGGGTCCGATCGAGCGGGCGTGGATCTTGTCGTCCACCAGGTGGTGGAGCTTCAGCATGTAGAGCACGCCGACCGTGACGTCCTGATCGAACACGTCGCCCGTGCGGCCATCGAAGAGGGTCGACTGCGTGCGGCGGCCCGAGACCTCGAGCAGCTCGCGGATGTCGATCTCCTTCGCGCCGTCGAAGACCGGCGTCGCGACGTGGACGCCGCGGCGCGCCTTCCGCGCGAGCTCGAACAGCCCCTCGTCGGAGAGGTCGTCGATGAAGGCCGCCATCTTCGGGCCGTGGTAGGCCTTCTTGAGCAGCGCCTTCACTTCCTTGGCGTGACCCTTCTGCTGCGTCGCCCACTGGTCGTACAGCTCGCCCAGCTTCTGGCCGAGGCCGAGCGCCGCCCAGCCCAGGTGCGTCTCGAGGATCTGACCGACGTTCATGCGGCTCGGCACGCCGAGCGGGTTGAGCACCACGTCCACCGGCGTCCCGTCCTCGAGGTATGGCATGTCCTCGACGGGCAGGATGCGCGAGATGACGCCCTTGTTGCCGTGGCGGCCAGCCATCTTGTCGCCGACCTGGAGCTTGCGCTTGATGGCGACGTAGACCTTCACCATCTTGATGACGCCCGGCGGGAGCTCGTCGCCCTTCTTGAGGCGCGCGATGCGCTCGCCGAACACCATCGTCACCAGCTCGACCTGGTCGCGGATGCTCTCCGCGACCTTCTTGATCTTCGCCTCGACGTCGGCGTCACCGACCTTGATCTCGACCAGGTACTTGTCGGGCACGGGCTTGAGCGCCGCGGCGTCGAGCGCCTGACCGCGCTTGAGCAGCTCCTCGCCCTCGTCGTTGACGAGCTTGAGGGACGTGGTCTTCCCGTTGAGGATCCGCTCCATCTTCCGGCGACCGGAGTCGCGGATGATGCGGATCTCGTCGTTCTGATCCTTGAGGAGGCGCGCCTCCTCCTCGTCCTCGATCTGCTGGCTGCGCTCGTCCTTGTCGACGCCCTTGCGCGAGAACACCTTGGCGTTGATCACGACGCCCGTGACGCCCGTGGGGACGCGGAGCGAAGTGTCGCGCACGTCGCCGGCCTTCTCGCCGAAGATCGCGCGGAGGAGCTTCTCCTCGGGCGAGAGCTGCGTCTCGCCCTTCGGCGTGATCTTGCCGACGAGCACGTCACCCTGACGGACCTCGGCGCCGATCCGGATGATCCCGGACTCGTCGAGGTCCTTCATGGCCTCTTCG
>JBILLI010000110.1:0-14790 GCA_044376155.1 Polyangiales bacterium | reverse complement strand
GTTCGCGCGCTACTACCGCACCGACCCCCAGCGCCGCCGCGTCGCCGCGAACGTCGTGTTCAGCATCGGTCAGATCTACTCCGACCGAGTGACCCGGCTGCGTCGTCAGGCGAGCACCGCCAACTCCGAGCAGCGCCGCGAGATCGACACGCAGATCCGCACCGCCTGGAACGACCTGATCCGCCACTACTCGGGCTTCATGCGCACCTACGCGGCGCAGGGCACCCTCGACCAGCAGATCCAGGGCGCCGTGGCGCTCGCGCGGGGCTACTGGAACATCAGCGACTTCCGCCAGGCGGAGCAGTACTTTAATCAGGCCGTGACCTCTTGGGGCGCGACCGCGCCCGCGGCGGAGGGACAGACCCGGCAGCCCAGCGCCGGCGAGCGGCAGATCCGCGAGCAGCTCGGCGACGAGGCGGGCGACGCCATTGAGCGCAGCCGTGAGGCTGTGGCCGAGGCGAAGTTCCACCTCGCCGAGGTGCTCTACAACCGCTTCATGGCGGCCCGCATGCCGAGCTACTCCGGCGGCGGCACGCGCCGCGCGTTCGACACCTGGTCGACGCGCACGCTCACGCCGTACATCCAGAACCGCCAGCGCACGCTCGACGAGGCGAGCACCCGCTACCAGGAGCTCATGCGCATGGACTCGCCCAACTGGAAGATCGCCGCGGCGGCCCGCCTCGCGGACATGTACTTCCAGTTCGCGCAGACTATCCGCACCGCGCCGGTCGCGCCCGACATTCAGCGCAACCCCGACCTCATCGACGCCTACAACGTGCGCCGCGACGAGGTTACCCAGCCGTTCATCAACTCGGCCACCACGGGCTTCCAGCTCTGCATCCAGACCGCCACGCGCGAGCACTGGTTCAACGAGTGGTCGCAGCTCTGCGAGCGCAACCTCAACGTCATCGACCGCCTGCGATTCCCCCTCGCGGATGAGATCCGCGTGGAGCCGAACCAGGTTTTCTCTCGCGCCTCCAACGCCCGTGCGCTGTACCAGCTGAGCACGAGCGCTGAGGGTGAAGAAGAGGGCGGCAACAGCAACCCCGGCGCCGAGGCGACGGATACGCCGGCGGCGACCCCCGCCCCGGGCGCGCGGCAGTGAGCAGGAGCGAGGAGAAGACCATGCGAAGCACACGTACCCTCGGGCTCACCCTCGGATTGCTCGCCGCCTGTTCGAGCACTCCGACGACCACCAACACGGCGGCCAACGTCGCGCGAGACAGCTCGGGCAACACGGTCACCAGCGCCACCGGGCAGGCGGTGTCGGCGAGCGCCAACGAGCGCTTCAACACCGCGGCCGCGGCCATGCGCACGCACGACGCCGCGAACAACGGCCTCGGCGACTGGACCCCGGAGAGCTGCAACGAGGTCGCGGGGCTCTTCGAGCGCGCCGCGCAGGAGCAGAACAACGGTCAGTTCGCCGAGGCGTGGTTCAACCGCGGCATGGTGTTCGACCGCTGTAACCTCGCGAATGAGTCGCGGCAGGCCTTCGATCGCGCGCTGCAGATCTCGAACGGCAACTACTGCCGTGCGAAGGTGCAGCTCGGCGTGCAGGCGTTCCGCCGCCGCGAGGTGCCGCAGGCACAGCAGATGTTCGAGGAGGCGATTCGCCAAGACCCCACGCACTGCGTGGAGGGCTACACGAACCTCGCGATGGTGCTGCGCTCCCGCAACCCAAGCACCGAGCAGGAGTGGGCGGGGGTCATCCGCAACATCCGCGCGGCGCTGGCGCTCGACGACCGCTACCTCCCGGCGCGCAACGAGCTCGCCCTGGCCTACCTCCAGCAGGCCGGTGACGACCCCAACTCGCAGCGCGTGTTCCTCGCCGGCCTCGTGTGCGCTCAGGCGATTCAGGTGGCCGAGGCGCGCGCGCAGGAGATCGACCCCCAGGTCAGCTCCTTCGTGGCCGACATTCACAACACCTGGGGCCTCGTCGACATCCGCCGCGGGGAGATCATCCGCGCGCTCGGCCACTTCCGCCGCGCGTCGCAGCTGAACCCCAGCATGTTCGAGGCCTTCATCAACTACGGGACGATCAACCTCTCGTTCCGCGGCTACGACGACGCGCGCCAGGCCTTCGAGGCTGCGGTGCGCCTCCGCGACGACTCCTACGACGCGCACCTCGGGCTCGGCGTGGCGCTCCGCGGGCTGTCGCAGACGCAGGCCAACGACACCGACAAGCAGGCGATGATCCAGCGCGCGCAGCAGGAGTACGCCCGCGCGCAGCAGCTCGATCAGAACCGCCCGGACAGCTACTACAACCAGGGCTTGCTCAACATGAGCTACATGGGGAACACCATCCCCGACCTGCGGCGCGCGCAGGAGCTGCTCACGCAGTTCCAGCAGCGCGCGGGGCAGCAGCCCCGGTACGCCCAGGACGTACAGCGCGCGACGCGGCACATCAACAACATCCGCCAGACCATCGCGGCGCTCGAGGCCGTGGGCGGCACGACCCCGACGCCCGCGGCCCCGGCGGGCGATGCCCCCGCGGCGCCCGCAGCAACGCCGGCGCCTGCCGCGGCTCCCGCACCGGCGGCAACCCCCGCACCGGCGGCGGCGCCGGCCGCTGGCGCCACCCCCTGATCGGTAGTACGAGCGAAGAGAGCAGGAGCGACCACGATGAAGCAGGCAGTACTTTCCGGTGTGTTCTTCGCGACCCTGGTGTTCGGCGGGGCAGCCTTCGCCCAGCAGGCGCCCGCGCAGCAGGGCTCGCAGCGCACGCAGGAATTCAACTTCACCGATGAGCTGGTGCAGGGCCAGCTCGTACGCCCCGACGGCGACACCTCCCGCGTGCGCCGCCGCAGCGCGGGGATCTCGCTGATCCGCATCCGCGAGCACTTCGTCCCGGAGATGCTCAAGTCGGTCGAGAACCTCTGATCGTGCCGAGGCGCGGCGCCCGCGGCCGCGCAACAGCATTGACCGTGCTCCCGACGGGTCGGTAGAGTCCTCCCGCGCCCGCTGGAACCTCCTCCAGCCGGTGTTGTCTCAGGTGATCGGTGGCGGTGCGACCGCAGACGCTGCCACAGGAAAGGTCATGCGCGCCCGTCCGCGCGCACAGGGGTTGTGATGGCTCAGAAGCTTGTGGTTCCGATCACGTTCAAGGTCTTTCAGCAGGGCGCGCTCGTGGGCGAGGAGACCGTCACGCAGGACGTGATCAAGGTCGGCCGCGACCAGAAGTCACACCTCCGCATCGACGACGACGGGGTGAAGGGCCGCCACGCGGTCATCGAGGCCCGCGTCATCGATGGCGTCGCGGACGTGCAGATCATCGACCTCGGGTCGGGCACCCAGGTGAACGGCCAGGCGGTGAACAAGGCCGCGCTGCGCAGCGGTGACCGTTTCGTCGTCGGGTCCTCGGAGGTCGAGGTCACCGTGCACGAGCCCCGCGACGCCGCGCAGCCTGCCGCGTCGGTGTCGTCGGCGTATGTGCCGCCGGTGGCCGCCGCAGCGGCTCCGTCCCTCGGCCTCGGCGGTGATTTCGGCGCCGCGTCGCAGGCCACGCTCGACGGCGACGAGCTCTACCAGCTCATCAAGCGCGGAGACATCAACACCCACGAGGTCGAGGACGCGAGCTCGCAGGTGGTGGAGGTCTCGGTGTTGTGGAAGAGCGCGATCCTCCACGTCGCGCACGTCGACGGCGGCAAGAGCTTCGTGATCTCCGCGAAGGAGCCCGAGAAGAAGCCCGCCGCCGCCGTCATGGGCGGCCTCTGGGGCGTCGGCAGCGCGCTCATGCTCGTGGGCGCGGCGAAGTCTGACCCGCAGCACGCCGCGACGACCAGCGCGCCGCTGCTGTGGGGCGGCATCGGCGCCGCCGTCGCGATGGCCGGCTCCGGGGCGGGCATCTTCCTCGCCAAGCAGAACGAAGCGATCCAGTCCGACGTCGCGCGATTCACGGTGGGCCCCGAGGTGGTCGGCGGCGCGGGCGAACTCCCGGTGGTCGTGAACGGCTCCAGCGGGCGCTTCGTGTTCCTGCCCGGCGCCACGGGTGAGGTTGACATCCAGGGCGTCAAGCGCTCGCTCGATGACCTCAAGGCCCAGGGCCACGCGCGCCCCTCGTCGGTGGTGTCGGGTGGATTCGAGGTGAACCTCCAGCCCGATGGCCGTTATCGCCAGGAGGTCGGTGGCCTGACGATCATTGCGAAGGTCACGCCGCCCGGACGTGTGATCACCGGCGCGGTGCGGGTCGATCGCCCGCTCGCGGGCGCGATCTTCGGCACGTCGGTAGCGCTGATCGCGATGGTGCTCGTGGGCAAGTTCGCGATCTCCGACGACTCGGGGCTGCTCTCGTCGTCGTCGGACGACGACCGCCTCGCGGAGCTCCGCGCGTTCATCCAGCGCCAGCAGGAGCGCCAGCCCGAGCAGCAGCCGCAGCAGCAGGCGAACGACCAGCAGGAGGGCGGCACCGGCACGCGCCACCGCGGCGACGAAGGCAAGATGGGCAAGCGCGATGCGCCTTCGCGCAACAACCGCTACGCCATCAAGAACAACAACCAGCCCCCGCACCTCTCTCGGGAGGCCGCGCGCGAGGCGGTGAACAACCGCGGCGTGTTCGCGGCGCTCGGCGCGCCGGGCGGCGGCATGGCGGGTGGTCAGTCGGGCATCGTGTCGCCCTTCGGCGCGCTCACGGAGTCTGGCGTCGATGATCGCAACGCCAACGGCAACATGACCGGCGACAACGTCGGCGACGCCTTCGGCTACGGCGGCCTCGGCGCCACCGGCACCGGGTGGGGCGGCGGCGGCTCGGGCGAGGGGACCATCGGCATGGGCGGCATCGGGACCATGGGCCACGGCTCGGGCACGGGCTCCGGTCAGGGCTACGGCTCAGGCGCAGGTCGCGGGCTGCGGTCTCGCGGCACCACCGGCCCCACGGTGCGCGCGGCCCCGCCGACCGTGAGCGGTCTGCTCTCGCCCGAAGCGATCCGCCGCGTGGTGCTGCGCAACCTCGGGCAGGTCAACCGTTGTTATGAGCAGGGCCTCTCGACGAACCCGAACATCGCCGGTCGCGTGGTCATTCGCTTCGTCATCGGCGCCACCGGCACCGTCATGGCGTCGAGCGTGGGTGACAGCTCCATCCCCGTGCCCAGCGTGGGCGAGTGTGTGGCCAACGCCGTGCGTCGCTGGCAGTTCCCGTCGCCCGAGGGCGGCGGCGTGGTGACCGTGAACTACCCGTTCAACCTCCAGCCCGCCGATCAGTGACTCCAGGGCGCCTGCGCGTCTGCGCGGGCTCCCCTCCCCTCCGCTCGCGCCGCCGTCGCGGTCGCGCCCCTCTGCACCACCTCCATTGCCCCCACGGCTTCGACGATGCCGCGTTCGGCGCATCTTCCCCTCCGCGACCTCCGCCGACAATCTTCACTGCCCGCGCCGCGTGCGCGTTTGGGTGTTGAGCTTCGACGTCGCGCTCGCCTATCATCCCACGCCGCGCCGCCGTGTCGGCAGCGTTGCGCGCACAAGGGAATGAGTCGGATGAAGCGTCAGGGAATCGCGCTCGCGGCGTTCGTCGCGTTGGTCGGCTGCAGCGAGTACAACCGCGAGGCCATCGAGGACAACAACGCCGGGATGCAAGCGTTTCGCGCGCGGAGATTCTCCGATGCGCGCGACCGCTTCCAGCGCGCGGCGGACGAGGACCCTCGCTTCGACCAGCCGCTCTACAACCTCGCGATGGTGCACAAGCAGCAGGAGGCCTGGGCCGAGGTGGTCTCTGCGTTGACGCGTGCCATCGCGCGGAGCCCGCGCAACGCGGACTACCAGTTCGAGCTGGGCTACGCGAACTTCCGCCTGGAGCGCTGGGACGCCGCGAAGCAGGCGTTCAACCAGGCCATCCAGATCTCGCCGTCCATGTACCGGGCGCACTACTTCCTGGGCAAGACCCACGAGCGCCTCGACGAGCCGCAGGAGGCGCTGCGGTCGTACTCGAGCACCATCTCCCGCGCGCCGCGGGCGTACGCGGCGTACGTGAGCCTCGGCTCTCTGTACTACCGGGTGAATCAGCTCGATCACGCGATCACGGTGCTTCGCGAAGGGCTTCGCATGGCGCCCGAGGGCGTCACCGAGCGGGGTGAGATGCGCAACACGCTGGGCAACGTGCTCCTCCGGCAGGGGCACCGCGAGCAGGCCGTCGACGAGTTCGTAGCGGCCAGCCGCGAGGACCCGCGCCTCGCCGTCGCGCTGTTCAACGCCGGCTTCACGTGCGCGGAGATGCCCGAGCGCCGCCAGCAGGCGATCTTGTACCTCCAGCGCTTCGTGGAGACGCGCGGCGGCGGGGAGCGCACGCCGCGCGAGTACCTCGACATGGCGCAGAACAAGCTCGCCGAGCTCCAGACCGTCGGCGCGCACTGATCGCGCGCCGCCACGATTGACCGACATTCGCCACGCAGGAAGTTCGAGTGCGGGGCCGCGGACATCCGCCGCTCCACGGGGACGACGATGAGCAACGTTGAAGAGAACCTCGAGAACACCACCGCGACGGCCCTTCCCGAGGACGACGCGCGCCCCACCCAGCGCCCCGAGCCCGACGCCGGCCGCATCCGCGAGCTCGACGAGGCCGTCGCGAAGTTCGAGGGGCAGAAGCGCTGGCAGGACGTGATCCGGTCGCTGAGCGCGAAGGCCGAACTTCTGGTCGACCCCGCCGAGCGCGTGGCGATCTATGAGCGCGTGGCGGCGCTGTACATCGAGCGCTTTTCGAACCAGGCCGAGGCGATCAAGGCCAACGAGGCCATCCTCGAGATCGACCCCGAGAACGGCCGCGCCGCGGAGTTCCTGCGCAGCACGTACGAGAAGCGCAAGGACTGGGACAAGCTCCTGCGACTGCTGCGCCGCGAGGCCGAGACCGCGCCCGCCTCGGAGCAGCTCGTTCGGTGGACCGACATCGCGCGCTTCGTCACCGACAAGGTGAAGCGCGTCGAGGCCTCGGTCGAGGCGTGGGAGCAGGTGCTCGCGCGTGCGCCCGACCACAGCGAGGCCATCACGCAGCTCGCGGGGCTCTACGAGAAGAGCCGCGACTACGCCAAGCTCGCCGGGGTGCTCCGCGCGCAGGCCGCGCAGACCGCCGACAGCGCCGCGCGCGTGCAGGTGCTGGTGAAGCTCGGGATGATCGCGAGCGATCGCCTCAACGACGACGGCCTCGCGGTCGAGGCCTGGCGCGGTGTGCTCACTCTCGACCCCAACGACCGACGCGCGCAGGAGGCGTTGAAGAAGCGTCTGCTCTCTACGCACGCGTGGGACGAGCTCGAGGATTTCTACGCAGAGTCGGCGAAGTGGGACGAGCTCATTCGCCTGCTGGAGCGCGAGGCCGAGGCCACGGCGCTGGAGCCGCCGGCGAAGGTCGCGCTGCTGCTCAAGATCGCGACGCTCTGGGAGGTGCGCAAGGAGAAGTCAGACCGCGCGGCGCGCTACCTCGAGAAGGTGCTGGAGATCGACCCCGGGCACCGCGGCGCGGCCCTGCGGCTGCTGCCGATCTACGAGGCGGCGAAGGACGACCGTCGGCTCGCGGCGGCGCTGGAGGTCAAGCTCCCGGGCGACGCGCCCGGGGCCGAGCGACTGGAGACCTTGCGTCGCCTCGGTGACCTCTACGAGCGCAGCCTCAAGGACCCCGACCACGCCTTCGTGCGCTTCCTCGCGGCCTTCGACGAAGACCCGGGAGATCCCCGCTCCATCGAGGACCTCGAGCGCGTCGCGGCGGTTTCGTCTCGCTGGGAGACCGTGGTGGAGCACGTGGGCCGCGCCCTCTCGCTCGCCGGCGGCGAGGCGTGGGAGCGGGCGCTGAGACTCCGGCACGGCGAGATCCTCGCCGAGCGCGTGGGCCGCGTCGACGAGGCGGTCACGGCCTTTCGCATGGTGCTCGATGTTGATCCCCAGGAGCCTCAGGCCCTCGACGCGCTCGACCGGCTCTACCGGCAGAACGAGCGGTGGGCGGACCTGCTCGCGGTGATCGAGCGTCGGCTCGCGCTCGCGCCCGACGCGGCCGCGCGGCGCGCGCTGCTGCTGGAGGCGTCGTCGCTGGCCGAGACCCGGGTCAACGACCTCGGTCGGGCCATCGAGTCGGCGCGCGCGGTCATCGCCGAGACCGGTGACGACGCCGAGGTGCTCGCGGTGCTCGATCGGCTCTACGTGCGGGCGAACAACCAGGCCGCCCTCGCCGATGTGCTGCAGCGCGAGCTCGACCTCGCCGCGGGCGGGGACGACGAGGCCGCGAACACGTTGAAGTTCCGCCTCGCGACGCTGCGCACCGAGACCGGCGACGTGCCCGGCGCGGTGCGCCTGCTGCGAGAGATCCTCTCGGTCTCGCCGGACCATGACGGCGCGCGCGGCGCGCTGGAGTACCTACTGCGCGACCCCGAGTGGCGCGCCGAGGCCGCGCGCATCCTTCAGCCCGTGTACGAGCACCGCGGTGACTGGGAGGCGCTGGTGCGCACCCTGGAGATCCTCGTCGTCGACGAGGAGGACGTCACCGAGCGCGTGACCCTGCTCCGCCGCATCGGCGTGGTGCACGCGCAGGGGTTGGGAGACGCGCGCCGCTCCATGGAGGCCTTCGGCCGTGCGTTCCGCGAGAACCCCACGGACCTTGAGGTGGTCGAGCAGCTCATCGACGTCGCCGCGAGCATCGACGCGTGGGCCGAGGTCGTCGCGCTGCTGCGCGAGGCCGCGATCCGCTACGCCGGTGACCCCGTGGCGCGCGTGCTCCTGCTGCGCGTTGCGGAGATCGAGTCGACCCGCCTCGGCAACGTGCCGGCGGCGGTCGAGGCCCTGGAGCGCATGCTCGAGGCCGACCCCGTCGACGACGAGGCGCTCCGCGTGCTTGAGGCCACGTATCGCTCGGCCGCGCGCTGGAGCGACGTGCTCGCCACCCTGCGCCGCCGCCTGGAGCACGCGGCCGACCCCGACGCGTACGACGCCGTGCTGGTGGAGATCGCACGCGTTCACGAGGAGCAGCTCGGCGACGCCACGCAGGCCGTCGCGACCTACCGCGAGATGCTCGCACGCGATCCGGCGAGCCGCCGCGCGCTCGAGGCGCTCGACCGTCTCTTCACCCGCCAGGAGGCGTGGCGCGACCTCGCCGAGAACCTGGAGCTCCGGCTCACCCTCGCCGAGGGGGCCGAGGAGCAGACCGAGCTGCAGCTCCGCCTCGCCGAGGTGCGGGACCAGAAGCTCTCCGACCGCAGTGGCGCCATCGAGATCTACCGCCAGGTGCTCACCCGCGACCCCGAGAACGCTGCCGCTGTGGCCGCGCTCGACGGGATGATCGCCGAGCGCGCTCACACCGCGGGCATCGTCGAGGTCCTCGAGCCGGTGTTCCGCTCACAGGGTGCCTACGACCGGCTGGTGCACGCGCTGGAAGTCCAGGCGGGCTTCACCGACGACCCTACCGCGCACGTCGATCTGCTCCACCGCATCGCGGAGATCCAAGAGGTCGCGCAGGATGACGCGGGCACGGCGTTCCAGACGCTCGCGCGCGCGCTGCAGGCGGACCCTTCCCGCGAAGACACCCTCAACGCCCTCGACCGCATCGCGCAGTCCACGGGCGCGTCGCAGGCCTTCCTCGGCGTCCTCCGCGGACGCATCGAGGCGAGCGAGGACCCCGCGGTGAAGGTGTTGCTCCACCGCCGCGCCGCGGTCGTCGCGGAGTCGCGCCTGGAGCAGCTCGACGAGGCCATCGCGCAGCTCAACGCCGTGGTCGCGCTCGACCCCGGCAACCTCGACGCGCTGAGCGACCTCGAGCGGCTCTACCAGCTCTCCGACCGCGGCGCCGAGCTTGCCGCGACGCTGGTGAAGAAGTCCGAGGTGCTTGAGTCCGTCGACGACCGCAAGGCCCACCTGTGGCGCGCCGCGGAACTCTACGAGACCACCCTCAACGACGTGCCCGCGGCCATCGAGACCTACCGACGCATCGTCGCCGTCGACGACGGCGAGGTGCAGGCCCTCGACGCGCTCATCCGCCTCTACATCGGCGGCTCGATGTGGCCCGAGTTGCTCGGCGCCTACGAGAAGAAGGCCGACGTCGTCTCCGACCCCGAGGAGAAGAAGCGTCTCTACTTCGGCATGGCCTCGGTCTACGAGTCCGAGATCAACGACGGCGCCAAGGCCGTCGACGCATACAACCGCGCGCTGGAGCTCGACCCCGCCGACCTCGTCGCGATCCAGCGGCTCGACCAGCTCTACACCGCCCAGGGCCGCTGGCAGGAGCTGCTCTCGGTGCTCGAGCGCGAGGCCGAGCTCTGCGACGACCCCGCTGAGGTCGCGGCCTACCGCTATCGCGTGGGCGAGATCTACGACCACAAGATCGACAACGTCGAGCGCGCGGTGGAGATCTACCGCGAGATCCTCGACACGGTGCCCGACCACGCGCCGGCCACCGCCGCGCTCACGGCGATCCTCTGCGGCGAGCGCGCGCCGCTGCTCGCGGCCGCCGTGCTTGAGCCACACTTCACCGCCGCCGGCGAGTTCGAGCGCGTGGTGGAGGTGCTCGAGGTCGAGGTCACCCACGCGCAAGACCCACTGCGCCGCATGGAGCTCTTGCGGCGCGTCGCGGAGATTCAGTCGTCGGCGCTGGGCAACGGGGAGGCGGCCTTCGCGGCCATGGCGCGTGCGGTCCGGCTCGACCCCAGGGGCGAAGAAGACCTCGCGCTCTTTGAGCAGTTTGGCGAGTCGCTGGGCGCGTGGGACCGCGTCGCGCGCACCTACGACGAGGCCCTCGCGGTGCTCGCCGAGGAGCCCGTGCTGCAGGTGGAGCTGCTCCTGCGCGTCGGCCAGATCTACGAGGTGCAGGTCGGCGACGCCGAGACCGCCGTCGCGCGCTACGTCACCGTGACCGAGCGCGACGCCGAGAACGGCACCGCTCTGCGCGCCCTCGATCGCCTCTACGAGGCCCTCGAGCGCTGGGCCGAGATGGCCGCGGTGATCACCCGCGAGGTGCAACTTTCTGATGCCTCGCCCGACGACCTCGTGGCGCTGCGGTTCCGCCTCGCGCAGGTGCGCGGCGAGAAGCTCAGCGACATCGACGGCGCCCTCGCCGCGTATCGCGAGATCCTCGACGCGCAGGCTGACCACGAGCCCACCATCGCCGCGCTCGAGGCGCTCTTCGCGAACGACGTCCGCCGCGCTGAGATCGCCGCGATCCTCGACCCGATCTACCGCCTCGCGGCCGACTGGCAGCGCCTGGTGGACCTGCAGGCGCAGCTCCTTGACCTGGTCACCGCGCCCGCCGAGCGCATCGCGCTCATCCGTCAGATCGCCGAGACGCAGGAGGACAAGCTCGCCGACGGCATCACGGCGTTCACGTGGATGGGCCGCGCCGTGCGCGAGTCGCCGCTCGACGCGCAGTGCGTCGCCGACGCCGAGCGCCTCGCTGCGCTCACGGGGCAGTGGGCCGAGCTCACCAACGTCTACGCCGACGTCGTCGAGGCCGAGGAGTCGAGCGACGAGGTGAAGGTCTCCATCGGCAAGCGCCTCGCGCGGGTGCACGAGGAGGAGCTCGGCGATCTCGCGTCGGCCGAGGGCGCGTACGCCTTCGTCGCCGAGGTCTCGACCCACGACCCCGACGCGCTTGAGGCCCTCGACCGACTCTACACCGCCAGCGGCGACGCCGAGAAGCTCGCCAGCGTGCTGGCCCGACGCGCCGAGATCACCGAAGACGCGTTCAACAAGACCGAGCTCACCTTCAGGCTCGCGCAGATCCTCCAGGTGAGCCTGGAGCGCGTCGACGACGCGGTGCTGCGGTACCGCGCGATCGTCGACGGACTCGACCCCCAGCACCGCCCCTCCCTCGACGCGCTGGAGGCGATCTACCTCCAGGCTGAGCGCTGGCCCGAGCTCTTCGAGAACGGACGGCGCAAGCTTGAGGTGCTCACCGACACCGAGGAGCAGGCCGGCGTCTACACCCAGATGGCGCAGGTCGCGCAGCACTACCTCGCGCGCCCCGACGAGGCCGTGCGTCTGTACGAGCAGGTGCTCGCGCTGCGCGGCGAGGAGCCCGAGACCCTTGGTGCGCTCGCGACGCTGCACGAGTCCGCGGGTCGTTGGCCCGAGCTCATCGAGGCGTTGGAGCGGCAGTTCGGCGCCGAGAACGACCCCGAGCAGCGCGTGCAGGTGGCGCTGCGCATCGCGCAGGTGATCCACCACCGTGTGGGTGACCTCGAACGGGCGGTAGAGAGCTACCGCCGCGTGCTCGACCTCGAGCCCGCGAGCTTCGACGCGCTGCGCGCCCTCGCGGGGATCTACCGAGATGCCAGCGCCTGGGACGACCTCGTGGCGACCCTGCAGACCTTTCTGCAGATCGGCACGGGCTCCCTCGAGAGCAGCGAGCTGCGCGCGGCCTGGGCCGAGCTCGGGCAGATCTTCTGGACCACCCTTCAGCAAGGCTTCGAGGCCGCGGAGGCGTGGCGGCAGGTGCTCGACCTCGACGGCAACGACCTCGAGGCGGTGGAGGCGTTGCTGGCGATCCATTCCGCGCAGGGCGAGTGGCGCGATGTGGTGGAGGTGCTGCAGCGCAAGGTGGAGCTGCAGCCCGATGCGGGCACGCAGATCCCCGTGCTGCTGCAGATCGCGGACGTGTGGGAGGAGCGCGTGGGCGAGGCCGAAGGGGCCCGCGGCGCGTACGAGCGGGTGCTGGAGCTCGACCCCCTGCACGAGCGCGCGTTCGTCTCGCTGGAGACGCTGCACACCGAGGCCGGGCGAGGGGAGGAGCTCGCGACCCTCTACGTGAATCGTCACGACCAGCTTGCCGAGGCCGGCGAGGCCGCCCTCGCGGTGGGCTTCATGGTCAAGGCCGCGAACGCCTTCGACGAGCGCGTGGGCGACCGAGAGCAGGCCTTCGCCGCGGCGCAGATCGCGTTCGAAGAGGACTGTGAGAACGCCGATGCGGTGCGCACCCTGGAGCGCCTCGCGGCGGCCACGAACAAGTGGAACGACCTCCTCGCGACGACGCTTGAGACCTACAAGCAGGAGCCCGCGGGCCCGCGCAAGACGCAGCTCGGACTGCACGTCGCGCGGTGGTACGGCATGGAGCTCGGGCACCCCGAGTGGGCCATTCCGATCTACACGCAGATCCTCACCGCGGAGCCTGACAACCTCCAGGCGCTGCGGGCGCTGTCGGACCTCTACCGCAAGCTCGGGCAGTGGCCGCAGCTCGCGAAGATCCTTGAGCGGTGCGTCAGCGCCTCGCGCACGGCCGAGGACCGTCGGGACGCTCACCTGCAGCTTGGTGAGGTTCACGAGCAGCACCTCAACGCGCTCGGCGACGCGTCGACGCAATACAACGCCGCGCTCGCCATCGACCCGAGCTCCGTCGCCGCGCTCGACGCGCTCGGGCGTGTGTACGAGGCCCGCGGGGCGTGGGACGACCTCGTCGCGGTGATCCGCCGCTCCATCGCCGTCACCGAAGACCCTTCGGCGGCGCTGGTGCAGCGCGTGCGGGTGGCGTCGATCCTCGAGGATCGGGTGCGCGACGCGAACGCGGCCATCGCGGAATACCTCGCGGTGGTCGAGGCCGACCCCACGAATCTCGACGGCCTCCGCGGCCTGGAGCGCCTCTACCTCGCCACGGGCAACAGCCACGAGCTCCTGCGGGTGCTCGAGCTCCAGCTCGATGTCGCGACGACGGAGCGCGAGCGCATCAAGATCCTCTCGCGCCTCGCCCAGATGCTGGAGGAGGAGTTCGTCAAGCCCGACCTCGCGATCCAGCGCTTCGAGCAGGTGCTCGAGATCGACCCCGCGAACGAGAACGCGCTCAAGGGCCTCGAGCGGCTCTACCGCAACACCATGCGGTGGAACGACCTCGTGGGCACCTTCGAGCGCCACCTCGTCGCGACGCCCGACCGAAAGGATCGCGTGGCGCTCTTCCTCGCCACGGGGCGGGTGCACCTCGAGGAGCTGCGCGACCTCGAGCACGCCGAAGACGCCTTCGTGAACGCCCTGCAGATCGACCCCACGAGCGTGGTCGCCCTGGAGTCGCTCACGAAGATCTACGAGGGCCGCGGCGAGTGGGACCGCGCCCTCGATGTGATGGACCAGCTCGCGGGTCTCTACGCCGACGACCTTGCGCGCTCCCTCGACCTGCGCCACCGCGTCGGTCGCCTCGCGGAGGAGCACCTGCAGGACGAGGCCCGCGCGATGGAGCAGTACCAGGCTGCCCTCGACGCCTCGCCCACCTACCTCCCGGCCCTCACCGCACTGCGCGGGATCTTCACCCGCCGCGAGGACTGGTGGGAGGTCGCCTCGGTGCTCGAGCGCGAGCAGGCCGCGACGGAGAACACCCGCCAGCGAGCGCGCCTCCTCGCAGAGCTCGGCCGCGTCAACGCGACCTATCTCGACGAGCAGCACCGCGCGATCCAGGCCTACGAAGAGGCCCTGCGCAACGACGCCGACCTCGAAGAGGCCGCGTGGCCGCTGTGCATGTACCTCGTCTCCGAGGGCCGTCACGCCGAGGCCGAGCCGCTCGCCGAGCTCCTCGTGCGCAAGGCGTCGCGCCGTGACCCGGCCGAGCAGCTGGAGATTCAGCTCACGATGGGCCGCGTGGCCGCGGCGCTGGGCAAGCACGACCGGGCCATCAAGGCCTTCGGCGCGGCGCACACCCTCGACCGCGCCAACGTCGAGGCCATTCGCGCGCTCGCGGTGGCGCACTACGAGAAGCGCGACTGGGAGGGCGCCTTCAAGCACTACCAGCTGCTGCTCGTGCACCACAAAGACGAGCTTGACGCAGACAGCCGCGCGGACCTCTACCACCGCCTCGGCGTGGTGAAGCGCGAGCAGGGGGATCACCGCCGCGCGGTGAACTTCCTTGAGAAGTCGCTCGAG
>JBILLI010000109.1:0-14795 GCA_044376155.1 Polyangiales bacterium | reverse complement strand
CCTCGCCACCTCGGCCTCGTGCGCCTTCGCGTCGCGCTCCACGGTGACCAGCGCGAGCTCCTGCGCATGCAGCTCGGCCTTGATCGAGTCGAGGGCCTGCGCGCTCTCGCGCACCCGCGCGCGCTGGGTTTCCAGCGCCTCGTTGAGCCCCTCGGACTGATCATCGAGGGCCGCGAGCTTCGGCTCCAGCCCGCGGATCTCCGACTGCGTCACGAGCAGCCCGGCGCCGGCGGTCTCGGCGGTGCCGCCCGTCACGCGCCCGTCGGCGTCGAAGCGCTCCCCCGCGGGGGTCACGTAGCTCCAGGGCTCGCCCGGCCGCCAGAGGCCCCGCGCGGAACCGAGGGAGTCGACCAAAAGGCTGTGCGCGAGCGTCGCGCGCCACGGCGGAGGCACCTCGTCGGGGCCGCCCACGAGGGCGAGCAGAGAGCCCCGCACGCCTTCGCGCGCCGGCGCGTCTCCCAGCGGCTCGGTCAGCGCCGAGGCCACGAGCACCGTCGCGCGGCCGCGCTTGTCTCCGCGGAGCTTCTCCAGCAGCCGAAAGCCGTCGTCGAGGGCGAGCACCTCCACGTCTTGCCAGCGGTCGCCGAGGGCGCTGGCCACGGCGCGGGCGAGGTCGTCGCGCACCGCGAGGCGGTCCGCGAGGAGGCCCTTCACCGCGGGGTCCTTGCCATCGAGCAGCGCGCGAGTCCCCTGCCCCACGCCCTCGTGACGTCGCGCCACCTCGCGCAGCGCGTTCAACCGGGCGGCGACCCGCTCGCGCTCGCGTCGGGCCTCGGTGAGGCGCTGCTCCAGCCGTTCGCGCTCCTGTCGCAGAGGGCCCTGCTCGGCCTCGAGGCCGACGCGGCGAGAGACCATCGCCTCGCGCTCGTCGCGGAGCCGGTCGAGGGTCTCGGCGGTGCCCGCGCCCTCCCGCGCGATCTCACTCAGTCGGCGCTCCAGCCCGCGAGACTCGACGCGCAGCCGCGCGACGCGCTCCTCGAGTTCGCGCAGGCGACGGGCCACGCCGACGCGGGTGGCCTCGCCGGTGGCCAGGGCGCGCTCGGCCTGCACGGCCTCCTCACGAAACCCCCGGAGCTCTCCGTCGACCGACGCGAGGTGTTCGCGCACCTCCCGCAGGCGGTCCTCGGCGATGGAGAGCCGCTCGATCTCTTCGGCCTCCGACGCGCCGACCTGTTCGAGCTCGGTCGAGAGGGTCGCGCGCTCGGCGCCGAGAGAGCTCACCCCCGCGCGCACCTCGGTGAGCTCCCGCGACGCGTCGGCCGCGCGCTTGCGCCCCGCCGTGAGCTGGTCACGAAGCCGCAGGAGCTCGCCCTCCAGCCGTCGGACCTCGTTGTCGGCCCCGAACGACCGAGTCTGCGCGGCCTCGAGCACGGCCTCGGCTTCGAAGAGCTGCCGCCGCGCGGCCTCAGCCTCGGCCTCAAGGCGCGCGAGGGCCGCCCCGACGCCCTCCCAGCGCGCGTGCTCGTCGGCGTGCGCCGCGCGGGTGGATGCGCCCACGGCGGCGAGCTCAAGAAAGCGGTGCGAGGCGAGGTACAGCTCGAGCTCTCGCTGCTCGACGCGCAGGGCCTTGTAGCGCTCCGCGCGCTGCGCCTGGCGCTTCAGCGTGGCGAGGCCCTTCTCGATCTCCGCGAGCAGGTCGGTCACGCGCAGGAGGTTCTGCCGCGTGAGCTCGATCTTCTTCTCCGCGAGCTTTTTGCGGGCCTTGTAGCGGGTGATGCCCGCGGCCTCCTCGAAGAGCGCGCGCCGGTCCTCGGGCTTCGACGTCACGATCAGCCCGACGCGGCCCTGCTCGACGATGGAGTAGGCCTTGGTGCCCGCGCCGGTGCCGAGGAAGAGGTTGGTGACGTCCATGAGCCGCACGGGCGTGCGGTTGAGGGAGTAGTCGCTGGTGCCGTCGCGTCCGAGGCGGCGGGTCACGGCGATTTCGGCGTAGGCCGCGAACTCGGGCGGGGCGAGGCCGTCGCGGTTGTCGAAGGTGAGGGTCACCTCGGCGAAGGGCGCGGGGGGCCGGGCGTCGGAGCCGTTGAAGATCACGTCCTCCATCGCCTTGCCGCGCAGGTGCTTGGCGCTCTGCTCGCCCATGCACCAGCGAATGGCGTCGACGGTGTTGCTCTTGCCGCAGCCGTTGGGCCCGACGATGGCGGTCACGTCGTGATCGAACGCGATGACCGTGCGGTCGACGAACGACTTGAAGCCCTGGAGCTCGAGGCGGCGGATCTTCATCGACGCGCGCTCAGCTCGGCCACTCGATCTTGAGGCGCTTCATCTTGCGCCACAGGGTGGTGGGCGAGAGCCCAAGGAGCTCGGCGGCGCGCTCGCGGTTGCCGTCGAACTCGCGCAGCGCGGCCTCGATGGCGGCGCGCTCGGCGGCGTCGACCGACGAGGCCAGGGTGCGGTCGCCGGGGGTGATGATCGAGGGCGGGAGGTCTTGCGGTGCAACGTCTTCGAGCTGCACGACGCCGCAGTGGGAGGCGAGGGCCACGGCCTGCTCGATCATGTTCTCGAGCTCGCGGATGTTCCCGGGATAGTCGTACGCGAGCAGGTAGTCCATGACCCCGTCGCCGAGGCGCGCGCTCGCGCGCATCTTGCGGCAGGCCTTCTGCACGAAGTGCTCGGCGAGGATGGGGATGTCCTCCTTGCGCTCGCGCAGCGGCGGGAGCACGAAGCGCACGACGTTGAGGCGGTAGTAGAGGTCCTGGCGAAAGCGCTTCTCGGCGATGGCGCGGTGCAGGTCCTGGTTGGTCGCGGCGATGACGCGCACGTCGACCTTGATGGGCTTGTTCTCGCCCACGCGGCGCATCTCGCCCTCCTGCAGCACGCGCAGGAGCTTGGCCTGAAACGCCGGGGTGGTCTCGGCGATCTCGTCGAAGAAGAAGGTGCCGCCGTTGGCCTCCTCGATGAGCCCCTTGCGGTTGTTCACCGCGCCGCTGAACGCGCCGCGCACGTGCCCGAAGAGCTCGCTCTCCAGCAGCGTCTCGGTGACCGCCGCGCAGTTCACCGTCACGAAGGGCAGGTGCGAGCGGCGCGAGTTCGCGTGCACGGCCTTCGCGACGAGCTCCTTGCCCGTGCCGCTCTCGCCCGTGATCAGCACCGTGGTGTCGGTGGGGGAGATCTTCTGGATGCGCCCGATGACCTCCTTGATGGAGGGCGAGCGGCCGACCATGTTCTTGAAGTCGTAGCGGTCGCGGAACTCCTGCGCGAGCAGCACCACCTGCGCGCCGAGCTGCCGCTTCTCCACCGCGCGGGTGACTTTGACCAGGAGCTCCTGCTCGTTGAAGGGCTTCTGGATGTAGTCGTAGGCGCCCGAGCGCATCGCCTGCACGGCGCTCTCGATGGTCCCGAAGGCGGTCATCACGATGACCTCGGTGAGCGACGACACGTCCCGCACGCGGCGGAGCACGTCCATGCCGTCTTTGCCGCCGAGCTTCAGGTCGGTGATCACCAGGTCGTAGGCGCTGCCCGTCGCCATCTGCACGGCGCGGTCGGCGTCCGGCGCCTCGTCCACGTCATGCCCCGCCTGGCGGAGCATGATCGAGAGCGTCGTGCGCATGTTCTTCTGGTCATCAACGACCAGGATCTTCGCCATCGGTACCCCTCTCCCACAGTAGACCGCAGCGCGGCCGCGTTGTCACGGCGCGCGCAGGGGGCCCCACGCGCGGTACCGCCCGTCGCCGCGGGTGACCCGCAGCGCGAAGGGGGCCGACGAGACCCGCCCCACGAACACCCGCTGGAGATTGAACTCCTCTCCGTCGGCGCGCGACTCGAACAACGCGCGCACGTCGTAGACCCCAGGTTCGGCGAAGGTCCCGGTGGGGCACCAGAGCGCTGGCATCACGGTGGTCGCGCGCTGACCCCGGGCGCCGAGGCGCACGAAGTAGTCACGCCGGGGCGCGGCGCTGCGCGTGAGCTGCGCGCACGACGTCGAGGTCCCGCGCGGTGAGGTCACCTCGAAGGACCAGAGCCCGTTGCGGTACAGCGTCCAGGTGGGCTGCGCCGAGGGGTTCACCACGCGCACGACGGCGCGCAGACCGTCGCCCCGCATCGCGCTGCCGCCGACGCCCGCGCTGCGAAGCAGGGCGTCGCCCGGTGCGTCGACGGGGAGCTCGGCGGGGGCTGGCGCCGCGACGGTGGTGGTCAGCACGGGCAGCACCGCGGGGCCCTCGTCCACCAGGAGCGAGCGCAGCAAAGTCGCGCGCGCGGGGTCCCACCCGTAGCGGACGGTGACCTGCTCCCCCGCGGTGAAGCTCTGGGGCTGCAGGCCGCACGTGTCGCGGAGGTCGAAGAGCTCAGAGTAGGTCTCGCCGGGCGCGAGGGTCACCCGCGGCGCGAACTCGTTGAACACCGGGCGGTCGGGGTGCGCGCAGCGTCGCGCCACCGGCCGACGCGCCCGACGACCGGGCGCCGCCGCAGGCACCGCGGGTGGGAACTCCAGCGAGACGAGACGTCGATCGGCCACCACGGTGATCGGCGCGGTGCCCTGGTTGCGCAGGGAGAAGCGCCAGCGATGCCCGACCTCGGGGCTGACCAGCAGCGCGACGGGGGCGTCGGCGCGCAGCGGCACCTGCACGCGCGGGACCGCGCTGACGGAGGTGGGCAGGGCGAGGAGCAGGCAGAGGGAGAGCGCGGAGCGGTTCATCGTCGGGATACGGCCCAGGGATCGGACTGATGCCGCTGGAGCAGCGCGTCCACGTGATCGCGCACCTCGCGGGGAAACACAAGGCGACGGCGAACATAGGCCCCGCCCTGCAGGCGCCCGATGAGGAACGACGCCTCCTCGAGCAGCCGCGGAGGCCGACGCTCATAGACCACGCGCAGCGCCTCGTCTTGCCCCCGCGGGATCTCGTAGGGTGAGACCTCGGCGACATCGAGGGCAGCGTGGTACGCAGGGTCAAACCCCGCCGTGCGCACGATGTCTCGCAGCGCGTCGAGCAGCAGTGCGTCGTGCGCAGGGTCGACCTCATCGAGCGACGCGGTCTTCGGCAGCACCCTGCCCATCGCGCGGTCACAGAGCGAGGCGAGCACCGGGTCGCGGTCGCTGCGCCACGCGTCCACGGCGCACCAGAACGCGTTGTCGTCGAGGGAGAGGTACGCGTCCACCGACACGGGCTCGGCCCGGGCGAAGGCTGCGAGCGCCGCGGGCGTCCCCTCGGGCACGCGCCCGTCGGCGACGAGGTCCGCGAAGCGCCGGAACACTGCGCGCAACAGAGACTCCGCCGCGCGCGTGGCCTTGTGGAAGTACACCTGCTGGTACATGAACACCCGCGCCAGGAAGTACCCCTCCACCGCGGGGAGGCCCTTCGAGCCATCGACGGCGAGGCGCGGCCCGGTGGGGTCGGGCTCGAGGCGCAGCGAGCGCAACAACCAGTCGAGGTCGTAGAGGCCGTAGCGCGTGCCGGTCATGTACGAGTCGCGCAGGAGGTAGTCGCAGCGGTCGACGTCGAAGGTGCCCGAGACGGCCTTGGCCAGGTAGGGCAGGCGATGGCGCCCGTGCACGAGCCCCTCGACCCGCGCGGGGCGGTCGGGGTCGTCGGCCGCGAGCAGTCGGTGCACCGCGCCGTCGGGGTCCAGCACCACGGCGCTGGTCCACGCCTCGTGGGCGCGCATGGCGGGGAACACCTCCTCGAAGAGGTGCGAGAGCGGGCCGTGCCCGACGTCGTGGAGCAGCGCCGCCGCGAGGGCGTCTTGCGCGTCGTCTTCGGTCAGCGCCCAGGTCGGCGCGATCTCGGCGCCGAGGGGGGCGACGCGCTCGAGAAAGCGTCGCATCACGAAGGCCGCGCCCACGGCGTGGGCGAAGCGCGAGTGCTCGGCGCCAGGAAAGGCCAGCGACGCGACGCCGAGGGCGCGCACGCGGCGCAGGCGCTGCACCTCGGGGGTGTCCATGAGCCGCGCCACGAGGCGCTCGTGCGGCCGCTCGAAGGTCACCAGGCCGTGCACCGGATCTCGGAGGATCACCGCGGGAGCTCCTGCAAGAAAGTCTCTCCCCGCCGCCAGCGCGTGATAGCCCGACCCCCCATGGGCCTCCGTGTCGTCGCCTTCGCCGCCGCGTTCAACCTGCTCCTCTGGACCACCCGTCTGACCCTCGGCTGTTCCATCGAACGCCGCCTCGGTGTCGGCGCGGCCCTCGCGGTGGCGTTGCTCGCCCCCGCGGCGCTGCTGCTGCTCGCGCGCAGGCTGTCACCGCCGCGTGCCTCGGCCTTCGCCGCGGTGTCGGCCGCCTCGCTTGTGGTCGCCGGCTTCGGCACCGCCGCGCTCTGAGCCGCCACGCGGCGGTCAGTGCCGAAAGTGTCGGACATCGGTGAACACCATCGCGATGTCGTGGGCGTCGGCCGCGGCGATGACCTCAGCGTCACGCACGCTGCCACCGGGCTGCGCGATCGCCCGCACGCCGGCCGCGGCCGCGCGCTCGACGCCGTCGGCGAAGGGAAAGAAGGCGTCGGACCCGAGCGCCGCGCCGCGGGCAAGCTCTCCCGCTTTCTGGCACGCGATGTCGACCGAGACGACGCGAGACATCTGCCCGGCGCCCACCCCCACGGTGCGACAGCCGTCATCGCCGGCCCGCGCGAGCACGATGGCGTTGGACTTCACGTGCTTCGCCACGCGCCACGCGAACGCCAGGGCCTCGAGCTCCTCGGCGGTGGGCGCGCGTCGGGTGACCACCCGGGCGCTGGCGACCTCGCCGTCACCGCGAGCGTCGCGGTCCTGCACGAGGATGCCGCCCGAGATGGCCTTGACCACGCGTCCCGGCGCCGAAGCCGGCGCGAGCGCGCCGGTCTCGATGAGCCGCAGGTTCTTCTTGGTGTGCAGCACCGCGAGGGCCTCGGCCTCGAAGCCCGGCGCCACGACGGCCTCGAGGAAGGTCTCGACGAGCACCCTGGCGGTCTCGACGTCGACCTGTCGGTTCAGGGCCACGACGCCGCCGAAGGCTGACAGCGCGTCGGCCTCGCGCGCGGCGCGGTAGGCCCCCGCGAGGGTCTGCGCCGTGGCGACGCCGCAGGGGTTGGTGTGCTTCACCACCACCGCCGCGGGGGCGGCGTGCTCGCGCACGGCGTCGAGGGCGGCGTCGACGTCCACGAGGTTGTTGAAGCTGAGCTCCTTGCCGCCCGCGCCCACGCTCCGCGCCCGGCCGAGGGATCCCTCGGCGGCGCTGCGCTCGCGGTAGAAGGCCGCGGCCTGGTGAGGGTTCTCGCCATAGCGCAGGGCGTAGAGGCGATCGTAGGAGAGGTGCAGCGAGCGGGGGTGGGCCTCCCTCGCCCCGTCTTCGTCGAGGGCGGAGAGGTATCCCGCAATGGCGCCGTCGTACGAGGCGGTGTGCGCGAAGGCCTTGGCGGCCAGGGCGACGCGCGTGGGGTGGGAGACGTCGCCGTCGCGCTCCACCTCGCGGAGCACCTGGGGGTAGTCCTCGGGGTCGACGACCACGGTGACGCGGGCATGGTTCTTCGCGGCGGCGCGCACCATGGCGGGCCCGCCGATGTCGATCTTCTCGACGAGGTCATCGTGCGAGGCGCCGGGGCGACGCAGGGTCTCCTCGAAGGGGTAGAGGTTCACCACCACGAGGTCGATCGGGGCGCCGCCGATGGAGGCGAGGGCCTCGCGGTCGTCGTCGCGCTCGCGCATCAAGATCGCCCCATGCACCTTGGGGTGCAGGGTCTTGACGCGGCCGTCCATGATCTCGGGCGAGCCCGTGTAGGCGCTCACGTCGGTCACGGGGACCCCCCCGTCGCGGAGCGCGCGGGCGGTGCCACCCGTCGAGAGCACCTCGACGCCGCGGTCGGTCAGGGCTTTGAGAAAGGGGATGAGGTCACGCTTGTCGCTGACCGAGACCAGGGCACGACGAATGGCGGGCATCTTCGCGGCGGCGCTCCTTCGAGGACGCCGCGCAGCGTGACAGCACCGGGAGGGGCAAGTCCAGCCCCGCGCGCGATCAGTCCTCGATGAAGTCCGCCATGGCGGACATCTCGTTGAGGGCCTTGAGCTTCGCCAACCCGCGCGTCTCCAGCTGCCGGATGCGCTCGCGGGTGAGGTTCATGATCTCCCCGACCTCTTCGAGGGTGATCCCACCGCGGTCGGCGATGTCGAGCGCGCAGGTCTCCGGCAGCTCCCAGACCTCAAGGTCAGGGAAGTTCAGCTTGATGGAGCCCGTGCGGTCGTTCACGTCGAGGTAGAGGTGGTGCTTGCAGCTCACGAAGGGGCAGGGCCGCTCCGCGTGCGTGCCGTGCTGACACTCCCCGCGCGTGGAGGGCCGCACCGCGTCGAAGTCGGGGTAGAGCAGCCGACCGCGCTCGAGCTCCCGCTTCGAGAGGCGCTTGATGGAAATGGTCCGGGCGCGCACCCGGGGGCTCCGCTGGTCCCCGGGGTCGAACCCCGGCAGATCCTCCTCCTCGACGTGCATCTGCACCTCGCCCTCACCCGCAATCTCGATCATTCCCGCAACGATCATCTGTCCTCCCGTCCTCTCCGCTGCGTCCTCCCTGCCGGCTCATCCGCGCCGACAGGGGGTGAATCGATGGTGGTGCGTTCGCGCGCCTCCGCACCCGCTGCGGCGACGCACACCGTACCAACAACCCTTGATAAACTCTGAAAGAACCCCCGAAGAAGTCTTCAGAGAATAAGCCGCCGCACATCCGCCACCCGACCGATGTCAGGTGACGGATGTCACAAAAACTCTTCTGCCCACCACGGTCAGCCCGCGTCGCGCGCCGAAACCTCTCGGAGCGTCCCGGCGGCCTTCGCCGCCCGGAGCCTCCCGAGCAGCGCCGCGGCGTGCGTACGGGCCTCGCGAAGCTCCCGCCGCACCGGCTCCAGCGTCGACGCATCACGCCCGCCGCCGAACCCACGCTCCATGCCTGAAATCACCTGCTCCAGCCGACCTTCGAGGTCTTCGAGGTCGTGCTCGAACAGCAGCCCACGCGACACGATGCTCTCCGAGCTCCACCCCTCCGCAAGGAGTCGCTTCACGGCGAGGACCCTGCGAAGGATGCTCACCGGATAGACCCCCCGCGATCCCCCCTGCGCGCCCGGGCTCGCCACCCGATCGCTCTTGGGGAGCAAGGAGAGCTGAACCCACTTCCGCAGCGAAGCCTCCGTGAAGGGAACCCCCAGCGTCGCCAGAGACTCCACCACCTGCGCCGAGGTCATCCCCGCGGGGTGACAACGCTCAGCCGCCTGGAGGGCGCCTTCAAACTCCATCACTCCGCAGCTCCTCCGCCAGCATCCACCCGAGTGCGTTTCGCTCGAAGCGAACCTGGTTGTCAAAGAAGCTGCAATCACGATCTCCACTCCGCCCTGCACCGGGCCTTCACGCCGTCGTCACCTCCGCGTCGGCGAGGACCATTCCTGGCACGCCCGGCGAACCGCGAGCAACCACCCACGACGGGTGCGCAGAAATCTGCGCTGTGGATATCCTGGGGAGCGCCCGCGGAGCTCCGGCGAAAAACTGTAGCGATCCTCGCATGCTGCGCCGCGTGGTCGCCCCAGATGACGGCTTCACCCCGCGTTCTCCCGCGTTTCGCCCCGGGGGACAGGGAATGCCGGGCCTGAAAGTCTCTGGCATCACAAGGGAACTCACCGTCCCGGGGCGCACCCCCGATCCGGTGCCCGGGGGGGAAATTCACGGTGTGTTTTTCGCGCTCCCTTGACCCGTTCGCGCGAGCCATGCTTCGCCCGGCGGCGGTCGCCTGAGCGCCTCCTGCGCGTGCGCGAAACATTTGCGGATCAGGGGTTTTGCGCTGCGCAGGGCCGGGCGCCGAGGGGGCGCAGCTCCGGGCACGCGACCGCGCCCGGGGTCACCGTCACGCGTCCAGCGGTCACAAGACCCTCCAGTGGGCGCTCGCTCTCGCAGCGCCAGGCCACACCCACGCCTCGCGCAAATCCCCTCTGCAGCAGCACGTTCTCAACGATCCCGGCGATGTCGACGCGCCCCACCTGGAGCATCGCGGCGTCGCCGCGCACGTCGTCGGCGCACCCACACCCCCCTACTGCGCCGCCACTCGGCGCGCCCGCCGAGGCCACCCGCACATGCCGAAACGCGCTGCGAGACACGTCGATCTGCGCGCCGAGGCTCACGCCGAGCCAGGTGGCGGCCCGGTCGTCGACGCCCCGGAGGGTCAGCGGCTCGTCGGGCGAGCCCGCGGCGAAGAGCGCGCCCGGCGCGTCGACGGCGACCTCCAGGGCGCTGTCTTCGCCAAAAATGATCGTGGTCCCGGGCGCGAGCGTGAGGCGCGGTCGGGCGTCACCCTCGACCCGCAGCCGCACCCCCGAGCGGACTGCGTAACGCACGTTGCGCCCCCCCCACACCGCGTCGCGGCGCACCGTGGCCTGCGCGCCGGTGAGCAGCACGTCACGGGTCTCGCTGTCTCGCAGGGGCTGCAGCGGGAGCGTGTCGACCTCGCCCACGTCGTCGACCGCGGCCGCGCCCACCGCCGCGCGCAGCACGGTCACCGAAGCGCCCGCGGCGAAGGAGCCCCCAGCGCGCAGCCAGAGCCCTCGCGCGGCGCTGCCCAGCACCGAGACGCGCTGCGCCACAAGACCTTGCGCCGCCACCTGGAGCGACGCCGCGATGATCTCGCCAGCGTCCGCGCCCGCGCCCACCAGCGCGACGTCGGCGAGGGCCGTGTCGGGCGACGCGCCTCGGAGCACCGTGAGCCCTACCCACGGCGCGGCCTCCAGGCGATCGAACACGATGGGGCGCAGGGGCTCTCCGCGCGCGACGAGGCCGCCACGAGGCTCGACGCTCACCGCCCGACCGGCGCCGACGCGCAGCAGCGCGCACGGCTCCAGCTCCAGCGTCGCCCCGGCGCGCACGGCGAGGCCGTACGGCAGGAGGTGCGGCGAATCGGCTGCGCGCCAGCGCTCTCCGCGCGTCACCTCGCCTGCGTGGAGGGTGCCGCCGCCTCGCGGGAGGTCGCGGGCGGGGCAGCCCGGCGCGGCGGCGTCGGCGGCCGCGATCACGCTGGTCACCTCCACGTCACGGGGGGTCGTCGCGCGTCGTCGGCGCTCACACCCGGCGGCGAGAATCGACGCGAGCACGGCAACGGTCCAGGCAGGGGCGCGGAGCATGCGGCCATCGCACCCCGGCCCGCGCGCGCACGCAATGCCCTTGCGGCCGTCGCGCGCGCGGTGCGAGACTCCCGCCGCGATGGCGTCGAGCTGGTCCGCAACGCTCGCGAGCGTGCGATTTGGAGGCGGATATCAGCTGGTGCGAGGCGTCGCCGAAGGCGGCATGGGCGCCGTGTACGAGGCCGTGCACCACCCCTCGGGCCATCGCGTGGCGGTGAAGATCGTTCGGCCGCACCTCGCGCACGACCCCGTGATCGTCGACCGCTTCGGGCACGAGATCCGCGCGGCCACCACCGTGCGCCACGCGAACCTCATCGAGGTCGTCGACAACGGCACGAGCCCCGAAGGCGCGCCCTTCCTGGTGATGCCCTTCCTCGACGGGCACACCCTTGCCGACCAGCTCTTTCGGCAGGGGCGCGTGCCCGAGGTCGACGCCGTCGGGTACCTCCTGCCCGTGCTCGACGCGCTCAGCGCGCTCCATGCCGTCGGTGTCGTTCACCGTGACGTGAAGCCCGAGAACATCGTCGTCACCGCCGACGGGCGTGGCGGCGCGCGCCCGGTGCTCATCGATTTCGGCGCGGCTCGATTTCATGGAGAAGCGGAGCACTCCGTCTCGCCGACCCACGGTGGTGTGCTCCTCGGCACGCCGGCCTACATGGCGCCCGAGCACGTGCAGGGCCGCGGGGGGTTCGATCCTCGCTCCGACGTGTACTCCGCGGGCATCACGCTCTACGAGCTCATCACGGGCAGCTCGCCGTACCAGCGCGACACCGAGGGCGCGACGCTCCACGCGATCCAGACCGAGGGGATCCGCTCGCCCTCGCGCATCCTCCCCACCATCTCGCCCGCGCTTGAGGCGGTGATCCTCGTGGCGATGGCGCGCGACCCCGAAGACCGCTTCGCCTCGCCGACGATCTTCGCAGAGGCCCTCATCGACGCCCTGCGCGAGCCCATGGGCTCGGTCGCGCTGCGCAAGCTTCCGCTGGCGCGCATGGTCCTCTCGGCGCGCGAGTCGGCGGCCCGAGAGGGCGGACCTCGCCCCGCGGGCGCCGAGCTCGCCGACAACCGCTCGCGTACCGTAATGATCGTGCTGGGCAACGACGCGCCTCCGGCTGTGGCCGCGCCCGTCGCGCCGCCGCCGCCGCCGCCGCCGCGGAGCCGCGCGTGGGTCTTCGCGGTGGTGGTCTTTCTGCTGGGCATGGCCTCGCTGTTGGGCGTGCTCGCGCTGCGCTTCACTCGCCGCTGAGGCGCGGGCGAACGTCGAGAAGGTGGTCGAGGCGCCCGTCGCCGCGGGGGGCCTGCGCCTGCAGCGCGCGACGCGTCGCGGTGACCACGTCGGCGTGCCACAGCGGGATCACCGGGAGCTGCGCGGCGAGGATGCGCTGCGCGGCGCGGTAGTGCGGCGCCCGCAGGTTGGGGTCGGTGGAGGCAGCCCCCGCGGCGAGGGCCCGGTCGAGCGACGCGTCGCGAAAGCGCCAGCGGTTGCCGCCCGCGTTGGGGTTCTCGGTGGAAGGGATCGCGCTCGACGAGAACCAGAAGCTCAACCCCCAGGGGTCGGTGAGGTCGGGCACGGTGAGCAGCGTGAGATCGAAGCGCCCCGCGCGCAGGTCGGCGAGCAGCGTCCCGAGCTCCGACGGACGCACCTCGACGATGATGCCCACGTCGCCGAGCATCGTCGCGAGGGCCTGCGCCACAAGCAGCGCGAAGCGTTGCGTTGAGACCCGGAGCACCAGCCGCGCGCGCACGCCAGCGCCGTCGGCCGCAAGACCCGCGGCGTCGAGCAGCGAGCGCGCCCGCGCGGGGTCGAAGGCGTAGCGCGGGACGTCTCCCTCGTAGGCCCAGTGGGTCGGCGGGAGCGGCCCGGTCGCGGGGACCGCGTAGCGACCGAGGCGCGCGCGGCGGAGCCCCTCGCGGTCGATCGCATGGGCGAGGGCGCGACGAACGGCGGGCTGCGCCAGCGGCCCCCGGTCGCAGCGCGTGCCGAGGTAGGTGAATCCCGCCGACGGAGACGACCGCACCACGAAGTCGCGCCGCCCCTCGAAGAGCGGAACGATGTCGGGCTTCAGCTCCGCGAGGTCGCCGTCGCCGTGTAGTAGACGCAGGGCAAGGGCGTTGGGATCCCGCAGCGGCACCACCCGGAGCGTGGTCGGAAAGCCCTCCCTCGCCCGGGCGCGGGTGAAGACCCACTCGCCGTCGCGCAGCGAGCGCACCCGCAGCGCGCCGCTGCCGACGATGCCGTCGCCCATGTCCGCGCTGAGCTCTCCCGCCGCCGCGTCGCGCGCGCGGATCACGGGGAGCTGCAGCAGGCTCTCGAAGCTCCCGTCGGGGTGGTGGAGGTCGAACACCACCCTCCCCTCGCCCCCCTCCACGGCGCGGATCACCCGCGCGTAGGTCGCGCGCAAGCGGCTCCGCCCGCGCGGGTCCATCACGCTGCGGAAGGTCTCGGCGACGTCTTCGCCGCGCACCGGGGAACCGTCGTGAAAGCGCATGTCATCCCGGAGCTCCAGCACTGCTCGGGTCGGGCTCTCCCATCGCAGGGAGCGGGCCAGCGAGAGTCGCGGGAGGAAGGTCCGCGGGTCGGAGTCGAGCAGTGAGGCGAAGACCAGGCGCGAGAGGGCGCTGCCGAAGGCGTCCTCGGGGTGGCGGGGGTCGATGTGCTCCGGGCGGTTCAGGCTGAGCACCGTGAGCGTCTGCGGGTCGCGCGGGGTCGCGCCGCACGCGACGGTCAGCAGGGCGAGCGCGGCGTGGTACACCCGGGCCCGGCCCCGATGCGCTGGCACCTTCTGATCTTTGCGCTCGCCTGTGCGCTGCTCGACGCGTCGCATGGGAGCGCGCAGTCTCCGGCCTCGGAGGCGAGTCTGGCAACGACGTTGCGCGCAACGCTCGCCGCGCACCCCCTGCCGGGCGCGCGCCTGGGCATCGCCGTCGCGCTCGCCGACTCCGGCCGGGTGGTCTTCTCCGAGGGCGGTGATCTCGCCCTGAACCCCGCGAGCAACGCGAAGATCCTCACCGCCGCCGCTGCCCTGGGGCTCCTCGGCGGCGCAGAGACCTTCGTGACGACGGTGACGGGCGTGGTCGACGGCGACGACGTTCGGGGCTTGACCCTTCGCGGGGGCGGCGACCCCGCGTTACGCGCCCGAGACCTCGACGCCCTGGCCTCGGAGCTCGCGGCCCGAGGGATCCGTCGCGCCTCGACGGGGCTGGCGCTTGACGACGTGAGGTATGGGGGCGAGCTGCTCCCGCCCGGCTTTGAGCAGCAGCCCGACGAGGACGCTGGCTTTCGCCCGCTCGTCAGCGCCCTCGCGGTGGAGAGCGGGGCCTACGCGGTGAACCTCGTCGGTGGCGCCGTGGGCGCGCCCTGCGCGGCGTGGGTCAACCCGATGGAGGCTGCCGGGTTGCAGGGCCGCGCGGTGACCTCAACCACGGGCGGACCGCTGCTGCGCGTCGACGTGTCCGCCGAAGGTCGCCCCGAGGTCTCGCTCGGCGGTCAGTGCGTCGCGGGCTGGACCACCCTTCGGCGTCGTCAGCTCCATCCGACGCGGGTCGCGGGGGATGTGTTCGCGGCGGCGCTGCGGCGCTATGGGGTGAGGGTCGAAGGTGCGCCGCGCATCGAGGCGCCCGCGGGGGGCGAGGTCCTCGCGTCCTATCGCTCAGCGCCGCTCGCGACGCTGCTTCAAGAAGCCGGGAAGGGCTCGAACAATTTCACCGCCGAGATGCTTCTCCTGGCGATGGCGCCGCTC
>JBILLI010000692.1:0-4146 GCA_044376155.1 Polyangiales bacterium | reverse complement strand
CTCACCGCGTCGCGCAAACACTTCTGCGTGAACCAGGTCTCACCACGCGGGTATCTCGCGATGCTCGCCGCTTCGGGTGAAACCCGGCGAACGCCGGGTGACCGCCTACCGTTGCCCGGGGTGAGCCGCGGATCCCGCGCACCGAGAGGGCGGCGAACCCCGGAGTTTTTCGAGCGCATCCCGAGGATCGATGACCATCCAGGGCGTTTCCCTGCCCCTCAAATCGAACTGCACCCCCCGAGGATCGCCGTGAGCCCCGCGACCTCGAAGCGCTCGTGGTAGGCCCACTGCCAGGCGTATTCGAACTTCGCGACCTCCCGCGGCTCGTAGTTGGCCGTGTCCATGTAGTTCGCGCCGGCCGCGAGGCAGGCGTCCATGATGGGCAGGTCCTAGTAGGGCAGGGCCATGTTGATCACCAGGTCGGGCCGCACCCGCTCGATCAGCGCGACGGTCTGGGCGACGTCGTCGGCGTCGACCTGCGCGACCTCGATGGGCGTGGCGCAGCCCTGGGCGACCCGCTGGCAGCTCTCGAGGCGGCGCGAGGCGAGGGTGATGCGCGCGAAGGTGTCGCGGTCCATCGCGCACTTCTTGGCGACGACCGAGCCGGCCGCGCCGGCGCCGATGATGAGGACGTTGTTCATGGGCGAGTCCTCCCGGGTCGATGTTCTTGGAGGTTCCGCGCTCAGGCCCGGCGGCGACGGACGAAGGGAGGCAGGCGCCACGGCTCGTCGGTGATGAAGCCGCGCCAGTCTTCGCGGGTGACCCTTCCGCGGCAGCGCGCGGCGCCGCAGCGGCAGGTGAAGCCCTCGTCGTAGTTCACCACGAAGCCGCCGTAGTCGATCGTGAGCTCCTCGCCGGGGCCGAGGTCGCGCAGGGTCACCACGTCGCCCCGTGCGTCGTAGCCCAGGTTGGGCGCGCAGGCGTGGTTGATGAAGTTGTCGAGGGTGGTGACCGCGGCGGCCTCGTCAGGCCCCCAGATCGCGCCGAAGTCCTCGTCGAGGCCATAACGGTGCACCAGCGCGCGGTGCGCCTCGGGCAGCGCGTCGATCGCGGCGACGGTGTAGACCGACCAGCCCGACATCCCGCGGCAGTAGTCGTCGTGCCAGCGGTGGACGAGCGAGGTGCCGGCCGCGATGGCGCGCCGCGCGAAGAGCCCCGCCCCCCCTTCGGGGCGCGGCCGCAGCGCGACGCACGCGCGGAGGGTGTGCTCGGTGGAGAGCCGGGCGGCCTCGTCGACCCCGGGCGTGGGCCCCCAGAGGTCTGCGAGGGTGGGATCGGCGGCGTCGCGCGGATGCGCGGGAGGGTGGGCGCCGAGGTCGGAGGACCGCAGGGGCAACGCGGCCCCGGTCGGCGTCTTCATCGCAGGCGAGTCTCTCGGGTCTCACGGCCCGTCGTCAACCGGCTTGACTTGCCCTTGAAGGTCGGGCGATGCCAACTCGCGATGATCCATCCGGGGGCCTATCTTCAACGCGTCGCTCGGCATGGAGAGCTCGGGGTCTTCACGGCGTTGCCCATCCCGCGGGGGACGGTGGTGTGGGTGCGCGACGCGCTCGATCAGGTGCTCTCGCGAGCGCAGGTGGCCGCGCTGCCCGAGGCGCTCCAGGCGCAGGTGGCGCGCTACGCCTACACCGACAGCCGCGGCGACCGCGTGCTCTGCTGGGACCACACGCGCTTCATGAACCACGCCTGCGAGCCCAGCCTCACCAGCGTGGGCACGCTGTTGGAGGTGGCGAACCGCGACCTCGCGCCAGGCGACGAGCTCACCTGCGAGTACGGCGCGGCCCATGTACCCGAGCGCTTCGCGTGCGCCTGCGGCTCACCGCGCTGCCGCGGGGGCATCGTCGTCGACGACCTCCCCGCGCTCTGGGCTCGCTGGGACCGCGAGACCGCCGAGGCCATCGCCTGGGCGATGACCGTCGAGCAGCCCCTGCTCGCGGTCGCCCGGCCCGATGACCCCGGGGCCTGGATCGTTCGGGCCATCGTCGAGCGTCGCCCGATCACCCTGCCCTCCTGGGCCGAGGGCGCGCCCGGCGGCGCCTGAGCGCCACGCGCGGAGGTCGAAGCGCCACACCTCGCAGTGGCCGACGGCGTGGTCGTCGGGGTCGCGCGCTGTCCAGTAGCTCCGCCCGAGGCGGGTGTAGCCGCGCGCGCGGAGGATCGCGAGCATCGCGAGGTGGTCCTCCCAGACCACGCTCACCTCGTCGTCGTAGCGCTCGGCCAGCCACGCGCGCAGCAGCGGCCACGCGCCGCCCTCGTCGAGCAGCCCCGCGCCACGCCAGCGCGCGCGCACCCACTCGTCGAGCTGCACGCTCCCCGGCGGCGCCTCGACCCCGACCCCGACGTGCGGCGGGCGGTGCACCACGCCCGCTCCCGCGGGCTCGCCGTCGACGCGGATCACCACCCCCTCGTGGGTTCGCAGGTACTCCTGGGCCTCGGCCTCTCCCATGGTCTGCGGGAACTCGGTGTTGGCGCGAACCTCGTCGTCGCGCGACGCCTCGACCAGCATCGCCACCACAGAGGGATCGCGCGCGGCGAGCTCGCCGAAGGCCGTGAGCGTGATCGCGCGTGCGACCGCGCGAGACGGTGCAGGGGCCTCGCCCTCGAGGATCTGCGCGAGGTCCGCGAGGGGGCGGTCGCGGGCGTCGCCGAGGGTGACGGGGGCGCGCAGGGGGCGCTGCTCCAGCGCGAGGAGCATTTCGGCGGTCGAGAGCGAGTCGCCGCCGAGGCCCGCGAAGGTGTCGTCCACGGCGATGTCGTCGCGTCGCAGGAGCGTGCGCCACAGCGCCGCGATCGCGCGCTCGGTGTCGGTCTGGGGGCTTCGCGCAGGGGGGATCTCGCGCCGCGCAGGGCCCACCAGGGCGCGCAGGGCGCGTCGGTCGCGCTTGCCGTTGGGCGACAACGGCAGGCTCGCCAGGGCGACGTAACGCGCCGGACGCATCACCGCGGGCAGGTGCGCCGCGGCGGCGCGCAGGGCGTCGAGGTCCGCGTCCTCGGGGGTGACCGCCGCCGCGAGCTGTCCGTCGTCGGCGAGCACCACGGCGGCTTCGTGCGGGCATGGCGTCGCGGCCAGGAGGCAACGCTCGACCTCGCCGGTCTCGATGCGCACCCCTCGGACCTTCACCAGATCGTCGGTGCGGCCGAGGAAGAACAGCGTCCCGTCGGCGTCGCGGCGCACCCGGTCGCCGGTGCGAAACACCCGATCGTGGGCGCGCGCAGGATGCCGCGGGAAGCGCGTCGCCTCCTCCGACGGGCGGCGGTGATACCCGCGGGCCAGCACGGGTCCGCCGACCCGGAGCTCTCCCTCCTCCGCGGGCGCGCCGTGCTCGTCGAGCACCAGGAGTTCTGCATCTGCGATGGCGGTCCCGAGGGCAACGGCGTCGCGCGGCACGACGTCACCCGGGCGAAAGACCGCCGCGGTGACATCGCCCGTGACCTCGGTGGTCCCGTAGAGGTTCACCAGCGTGGCCTCGGGCAGGGCCTCGCGAAACGCCCCGAGCAGGGCGGGGGTGAGCGCCTCTCCGCTGGTGATCCAGGTGCGTAGGGCGCCCAGGGTGTCTCCGAGGCGCGGGGCCGCGCGCAGCAGGGCCGCCAACAACGACGGGACCACCGTGAGCCGCGTGACCCGATGCCGCTGCAGGGCGGCGACGAAGGCGCTCAGGTCGGCGAGCTCCTCGGGCAGCAGCACCGCGGTGGGGACGCCTTCGAGCAGACCCGAGAACACCTCGGGCCCGGCGTCGACGAAGTTCAACGAGCTGCGGTGGCCCACGACCTCCGCGGGCCCGAAGGGCAGGGCGGTGGACGACCAGCGCAGGCGGTTGCGCAGGGCGCCGTGGGTCCCCTGCACGCCCTTGGGTCCGCCGGTGCTCCCCGAGGTGTAGAGAAGGTTCAACAGCGCGTCGGGGGGCGCGTCGACGAGGTCTTCGAACGCGTCACCAGGCGCGGTCTCGGCGAGGTCGACCACGAGGTCGACCGCAGCCCAGGCGGGGACAGGGCTCAGGGCGGTGTCGACCACCAGCGCGCGCACGCCGGCGTCGTTGGCGATGTGTCGCTGGCGCTCGACGGGGTACGCCGGGTCGATGGGCACGTAGGCGCCGCGGGCGTAGAGGGTGCCGAGCACGGCCACCACCGACGAGGGGGAGCGGGGCA
>JBILLI010000691.1:0-4148 GCA_044376155.1 Polyangiales bacterium | reverse complement strand
GAGCGATCACGACGCCGCAGTGCGACGCGGATCGGCGGCGCAAACGGCACGTTTATTCTGCGTAGGCTCCTTACCAGCCCCAGGACACCGGGAGCTTGATCCCGCCGGGGAGGCCGCGGGTCTGGAGCATCGCGGCGAGGTCCATGCTCACGGCCACGGTCACGTGGATGAGAAAGCCCGACCAGATCGACCGGGTCTTGAGCGCCAGGGTGCCCAGCACGATGCCCGCGAGGATCGCCGCGAGGCACTCCGCCCAGGGCTTACCGAAGTGGATCATGCAGTAGGGCACCACCATCGCGAGCACCGCGCTGGAGCCCATGGAGTCCCGCGTGGAGAACACCATGAAGCCGCGAAAGAAGAACTCCAGGGTGAAGAACTGCGCGGCGTAGATGACCTCCCAGAGAAAGAAGTCCTTCCAGCTCCGGGAGGCGTCTTTGTAGAAGGGGTAGTAGTTCGCGAACTCGGACGTGCCCGCCACGAGCACCACGGCGATGAGCACGATGCCGAAGAAGAGCGCGTAGATCCACGCGTGGGAGAGAAAGCCTTTGCCCCGCAGGCCGTAGTCGCGCACCCGCTCACCCCAGAGGCGCAGCGCGATGGCCGGGAACACGAAGTACCCCAGCGAGCGCGTGAACGACCAGTAGGTCAGCGGCGCGAGGTCGCCGTAGGCGCGGGGGTTCATCCACGCCTGCGGGCCGAACACCTTCCAGTGGTGCGTGGCCGCGCGCGAGGGACCGCCCCCCCAGTCGATGACCAGTCCCTGGTTCACGAAGCGCGACCAGGTCGTGCGGTCGCCGAAGTACTCCTGCAGGGTGAGCACCACGGAGACCAGCACGAGGGCGATGAGCGGGCGCCAGTCGTGCCCCTTGCCCTCCATCTGCCGTCGCGCGCGGGCCTCCGCGGCGGCGCGGTCGACCTCTCGCCAGGTGTCGAGAAAGAAGCGCCGCGGGTGCAGCTCGGGGAGGTGACGGCGCGCGAGCACCGCCACCACCACCACGTAGAGCACCGCCGCGAAGAAGAGGACCTTCATGCCCCGCGCAGCCGTGACACCGCGCGGTCGCGGCCGAGCACCGCGAGCATTTCGTAGAGGCCCGGCGAGGCCGTCTTGCCCGTGAGGGCCACGCGCGCGGGCTGCGCGACGTGCTTGATCTCGATGCTCTGCGCCGTGAGCCAGGCCTCCACCGCGGCGGTGATGTTGGCCTCGGTGAAGTCCGTCACGCCGTCGAGCACGTCGGCCAGGGAGCGAAGCTGCGCGCGCGACGCATCGTTCAGAAACTTCTGCGCCGCAGCGGGATCGGTCACCACGGGGTCGCGGAAGTAGAAGTCCAGGGCCTCGGCCATGTCGATCCAGGTGCTCGACCGGGTGCGCACGGTCTTCACCGCGGCGACGAGGGTGGGGTCATCACCCGCCACGGTGAGTCCGCGCTGCGCGAGGAAGGGGACCACCCCCCGGGCGAGGTCACCGTCGTCGAGCTTGCGCAGGTGCTCCCCCGAGACCCACGTGGCCTTCTTCTTGTCGAAGCGCCCATCGCCGTTGCCCACGTTGGACCAGTCGAACTTCTCGATGAGCTCGGCCCGCGTGAAGATCTCCTGGTCGCCCTGCGACCACCCGAAGCGCGCGATGTAGTTCAGCACCGCGTCGGGGAGCCAGCCCTTCTCGCGGTACTTCTCCACGGGCACGTCGATGCCATTGAGATCCCCGAGGCGCTTCGACATCTTCTTGCCGTCGGGGGTGAGCATCATGGGCAGGTGCGCCATCTTCGGCAGCGGCACCCCGAGATCGCGGTAGATCAAGATCTGCGCGGGGGTGTTCACGATGTGGTCACTCCCGCGGGCGACCAGGGTGACCCCCATGGAGATGTCGTCGACGGCCGCGCCGAAGTTGTACAGCGGCACGCCGTTGGCGCGCATCAGCACCTGGTCCTGCAGGGCCTTGATGGGCGTGCGAATGGGGCCGTAGACGAGGTCGTCGAGCAGCACGTCACCTTCGCCCCGCACGCGCTGGCGCAGCACCCAGGGCAGGTCGGGCTCGTCGGTGCGATCGCGGCAGGTGCCCGGGTAGACCCAGCGATCCCGCTGCTTCTCGGGGAGCTTCGCGCGCTGCGCGTCGAGCTCCTCCTTCGAGCAATAGCAACGGTAGGCGCCGCCCGCGCGGATCAGGCGCTCGGCGAAGTCTTGATAGACCCCGAGGCGTTGCATCTGAAAGTACGGCCCGTGGGGACCGCCCACGCGGGGGCCTTCGTCCCAGTCCAGACCCAGCCACCCCATCGAGTCGAAGATGATCTGCACGGACTCGTCCGTGGACCGCTCCTGGTCGGTGTCTTCGATGCGCAGGATGAAGGTCCCGCCGTTCTTGCGGGCCCAGAGCCAGTTGAAGAGGGCCGTGCGGGCTCCGCCGATGTGCAGGTAGCCCGTCGGCGAAGGCGCGAAGCGAACGCGAACGGTCGGGTCCATGATGGTCGTTGGGGAGCTATCAGTGTGCCGCGCGCGGGGTCAAGCGCTCACCCGCTGCGCGCGAGGTCGAGCACCCGCTGCCCCGGCGCGGGGACGAAGCCCGGATCCCCCGGTCGTCGGACATGCCCGAGCACCACGAGCTCGGCGTCGCGGGTGGCCTCGGCCTCGGAGGTGGCGAGCAGCGCGTCGAGGTGCGGCAGGGCCCGGGTGATGAAGCGCTGGTTGCTCCCGGTGAGGTTCGCCAGGGTGAGGGAGGGGTCGAAGACCCGCACCGCGTAGCCGCGTCCCACCAGGGTCTCGACCAGGGTGACCAGCGGGCTCTCGCGCAGGTCGTCGGTGCCGGGTTTGAAGCTCAACCCCAGCACGGCCACGCGGCGCACGCCCATCGCGGCGATGTCGGCGAGGGCGGCGCCCACCCGACGCTCGTTGCTCACGAGCACCGACTCCAGGAGCGGCAGCGGGAGGTCGTGGTGGCGCGCGGCGTGGAGCATGGCGCGGAGGTCCTTGGGCAGGCACGAGCCCCCGAAGGCGAAGCCGGGCCGGAGGTACTTCGCGGAGACGTTGAGCTTCTCATCGCGGGCGAAGGCCCCCATCACCGCGCGGCCGTCGGCGCCGTAGCGCGCGGCGAGGGCGTCGACCTCGTTGGCGAAGGCCACCTTCATCGCGTGGAACGCGTTGCTCGCGTACTTCACCAGCACGGCCTCGTCGGGCGCGAGCCGTTGCGTGGGCGCGCCGGGCACCGCGAGGAGCGCCTCGGCGATGTCTCCCGCGCGGGGATCCACCGGGCCGAGCAGGGTCATGGGGGGTGCGTAGAAGTCCGCCACGCCGCTGCCTTCGCGCAGGAATTCGGGCGCGACGCACAGCCCGAGGTCGGTGCCCACGCGCCGCCCCGAGGCGTCTTCGAGGGCCGCGCGCACCTCGCGATCGAGCACGCCGGGGAGCACGGTGCTCCGCACGATCACCACGGGGTAGGGGTGCGTGCCGAAGCGCGCGGCGAGGTCGCGGCAGACGCGGGTGAGGGCCGAGAGGTCCTGGCCGCCGTGGGGGAGGGAGGGGGTGCCCACGCAGACGAGGGCGACGTCACGGCCCGCGGCGTCGTCGACGGAGGTCGTGGCGCGCAGGGTGCCCGCGCGCACGGCGGCGTCGATGAGGGGCGCGAGGCCCGCTTCGACGATGGGGCTGCGCCCGGCGTTGATCGCGTCGACCTTGCCGACGTGGAGGTCCACCGCGAGCACGTCGTGGCCCGCCGACGCGAGGCACGCGGCGGTGACCGAGCCCACATATCCGATGCCGTACACCGCGATGCGCATGACCCGCGGGGTGATCGCACGGCGAAGGACGCGGCGCCAGCGGTCATGGCGACGCCGCGGGACGTCGCGACGAGAGAAGGCGCACCGCGACTCAAAGCCCCCATCCCCGGCCCTTCCCCCGCCTCGGGGGAAGGGTGGAGAGCCACGTTCCCGGGAATGGTCCAGGCGACTCGAAACGCCTGGGCCAGAATGCGTTCCCCGTTCTCCGCACGCACATCACCCGCGTGGACCATCCCTCCGACAGCGGTTCTCCACCCTTCCCCCGAGGCGGCTTGGCTTTACCCAAAACCTTCGGACGCGGTTCGTGCCGCCGGCTCCGCCCGTGCGGACGGCCCTAAGGGCCTGCACGGGCTGAACCCGGTGTCTGGAGGTGACCGCCCCTTC
>JBILLI010000690.1:0-4153 GCA_044376155.1 Polyangiales bacterium | reverse complement strand
CCGTTGGAGCGGTCCCAGTCGTTGTTCTCGACGAAATGGATCGTGAGGTCACCGAGCAGGGGATGGGTGCTCAGGGCCTCGCGGATCTGTTCGCCCTCGAAGCCCACCACCACCACGGCCTCGCGAATGCCCACCGAGGCCAACGTTCGCAGGATGCGCACGAGCAGGGGAACGCCGGCCACGGGGCGGAGGGGCTTGGGCAGGAGGTCACCGCGGGAGAGGCGCGACCCTCGCCCCGCGGCGAGGATGATGGCCCGTTCGACCCGACGACTCGACATCAACAGATCCTTTCGCACCTTCGCGGCGCCCGCCGGACCGAGCATCGCTCCCGCGGTCAAGGCGCGCGTCTATCACGGGTCACGCGCGCGTCGCAATTCAGAGTGCGGACCGTTACAAACCCCCGCGCACCAGCGCTCGCGCGCGGGCGAGGTCGGCGTGGTCGTCTACCTCGGTCCAGGGTGCGCCCTGCAGCGACCGCGCGCGGAGCGTCACGCCGCGGCGAATCACGTCGTCGTAGAGGTCCTCGTAGTACCGGTCGGTGACCCCGCGGGCCACGGTCTCGCGCAGCACCGCGTGCAGCACCGCGCGGTCTTCGGCCGCGAAGCGCTCCACCCCGATGCTCTCGCCGCGGCACACCCCCGGGTCGAGCCCCTTGCCGAAGGCCACCGCCCGGTCGCCCTCGCAGCGCACCTTCATCGCCTCCTCGCGCGGCGGTTCGCGGTCGTCGACCAGCACACACGACCCCGCGGCCGTCAGCGCCAGCGCCAGCACCGCGTCGGGCAGCACGAGGTCTCCGTCGAGCTTCACCACCGCGCCGGGCGGGCAATGGTCCAACGCGCGCAGGAGCGACACGCTGTTCTGCGTGGTGGCGTAGTCGGGGCAGGGGGCGAAGGTCACGGGCACGGGCGGGTGCGCGAGGGCCTCTTCGACCCGCGCGGCCTCGTAGCCCGTGGCGACCACGAGGTGCTCCACCCCGCCCGCGACGAGCTGCCGCACCAGGCGGGCGAGCAGGGTCTCGCCGCCGAGGTCCATGAGGCACTTCGGGCGGTCGTTGGTGAGGGGGCGCAGGCGCGAGCCCAGGCCCGCCGCGAGGAGGATGCCGACAGTCATGAGGAGGCTCCGAAGAACGCGCGAGACGCCTTGCGCTGCAAGGGGATCAGCACCGTCAGGGCGCCGTTCCAGACGAAGATCCGGGCGAGCATGTACAGCTCCACGCGGTCGGTGGCGAGCGCGAGGCCGAGGCTCGCGATGTGCGTGCCGATGCCGTACCAGCACCACGCCCGCATGAGCCCCTCGCTGTGCGCGCGGTACCGTTCCGCGACCTCGGGGCTGTGCGGGGGCATCTCGCGGAATCGCCCCGGCACGGCGGGATCGACCCAGTTGAAGAGACTCCGCTGCGCCCGGAGGTAGCCCGGATAGAGCGAGTAGCGCAGGAGCTCGCCGAGGGACATCCCGCGCGCGCGGGCGACGTGGTGGCGGGCGTCGACATCATCGTCGTCATCGTCTTCGTTGAAGCTCGCCTGGGTGTGACGGAGGTAGAGGTTCTTGTAACGGTCGTAGAGGCTCGTGTGCTGCGCGCCCGACCAGAGCCCGAGGGCCCAGAGGGTGATCCAGACCGCCAGCGCCGCAGGGCCTTCGGCGCGGTGGCGGACCACCAGGAGCACCAGCACGCCGCCCAGCACGCTCGCCTGCACGATGGCGTCGACCGCGCCGTCGAGCATGCGGCCGAAGGTGGAGCTGCTGCGTCGCATGCGCGCGAGCTGACCGTCGGAGCAGTCGATGACCGCCGAGAGCACCAGCAGCACCGCCGCGGGCACCATCGAGCCGCCGTGGAGCACCGCGCGCACGAGGCTCACCGCGGCGCCCACGCCGACGAACATCGAGAGCCACGTGAGCTGGTCGGGGGTGATGGGGGTCGGGTACGCGAGGCGCGCCACGAGATAGCCCAGCGGGCGGTGCAGCGCGAGGTCCACGGGCTCCTCGACCGCGAGGGGCTTGAGGGTCGACCGGTACGTGGGGATCGCGTGTCGGGCGGCGGATGCTCCGTCGTGCAGGACCTTCGCCGGGCGCTGGGTCGCCATGAGCGGGCAGCGTTATCACGCCGTCGCAGCCCCCGCCACGCGGCGCCCCGCGCGATGTGGGCGCGTCGGACGCACCGTGTTCACCGCCGTTCGCGTGCGTCGTGAACGTTGCTGGGGGCATCCGAGGTACAACCCGCGCCTCGAACCCCCCTCCATGCGCCGATCCCCCCTGCTCCCGATCTTTCTGATCGTCGTCGTCGACGTGTTCGCGTTGACGCTGATGATCCCGCTGTTGCCCTTCTACGCCGAACGCTTCGGCGCGACGCCGCTGCAGGTGGGCGCGCTGGCGAGCGTGTTCGCGCTCTGCCAGCTCCTCGCGGGGCCCTACCTCGGCGCGCTCTCGGACCGCGTGGGGCGCCGCCCCGTGCTGCTCTTCTCGCAGGTCGGCACGCTGCTGGGGTTCGTGCTCCTCGCGCGGGCCGACGCCCTCTGGATGGTCTTCGCGTCGCGCATGCTCGACGGCGCCACCGCGGGCAACCTCTCGGTGGCGCAGGCCTACATCGCCGACGTCACCCCGCCCGACCGCCGCGCGCGGGCCTTCGGCCTGATCGGCGTGGCGTTTGGTGTGGGCTTCTTTCTCGGCCCGTGGGTCTCGGGCGCGCTCTACCGCCGCGACGTGCATCTGCCCATCTGGGCGGCCGCGGCGCTCTCGGCGCTGAGCATCGTCGCCACCGCGGTGCTGCTGCCGCGACGAGAGCGGGCCGTGGGCGAGGCCGCGGCGCAGGGACGTCGCGTCTCGGTGCTCTCCTTCGGTCGCTACCGCGGGCTGCTCGCGCGCCCGCTGCTGCGCCCGGTGTTCGCGCAGTTCTTCTTGTTCCAGCTCGCGTTCTCGATGTTCTCGCAGGGCTTCGCGCTCTTCGCCGAGCGTCGGTTGCACACCGCCAGCGGCGCGCCGTGGGGGCCCCAGGAGGTCGGGCGGCTGTTCGCCTACGCGGGCTTTCTCGGCATCGTGCTGCAGGGCGGGGTCATCGGCCGACTCGTGGCGCGCTTTGGTGAGCGGCGCGTGGCGAACTCGGGCTTCGCGGCCTTCGCCGTGGGCTACACCCTGCTCGCCTTCGCGCGGGACCTCCCCGGGGTGATCCTCTCGGCGACCGTGTCGAGTTATGGGGGCGGTGCGCCGCGGCCTGCGCTCACGAGCCTCGTGTCGCAGCGCGCGGGAGGCGACGAGCAGGGGCTCGCGCTGGGGCTGACGCAATCGCTCGCCTCGGTGGCGCAGGTGTTCGCCCCGCTGGTGGGCGGCGCGCTCATCGACCGGGGGTGGCTCACGGGGTGGGCCCTCGCGCCCGCGAGCATCGCCGCGCTGGCGTTGTTCGTGCGGGTGCCGCCCGCGGAGGGCGAGCACGGTGGCGGCGCGTCGCGGGGTGGGGCAGCATCGTCGACGTGATCCGTCGCGTCGGTCTCGCTGTGCTCGTGGTGACCCTGGGATGCGCCGCGTCGCCCACGCGGGGACGCGCGCCGCGGTACTGCGCCGAGCCTCGACGCGACACGCGGGAGCTTCAGCAGGTGCCCGCGTCGCGCACCGAGGTGCTGACCAGCACCGCCACGGCGGACAGCCTGCGCGACGAGGTCGAAGAGCCCGCGGAGCCGCCGTGTGTGTCGCCCGCGCCGCGCATCGCCGCGCTGGAGGGAGAGATCGCGCAGGGCCTGGCCGCGGTGACCGCCCCCGCGGCGGACTGCCGGTCGGCGTGTCGGGCGGCCGGGGGCGTGTGCGCGGCGCGCGACGAGATCTGTCGGCTCACGGGGGATGCGTCCGCGGCGCAGGCCCTCGACGCGCGCTGCACCCGCGCCCGCGCGGCCTGCGATGACGCCACGCGGCAGCGGACCGAGCGCTGCCCGGTGTGCCCGGTGGAGTAGCGGCCGTCGCTTCCCAAGGTCCGGCGTGTGCGGTAAGCGTGCGCGCCTCGATGAAGACCCCGCAGACGATCGCTCCTGTTGATGGCCGACTCGGTGTGTTGCTCCCGGGGATGGGCGCCGTGGCCACCACCTTCATCGCGGGCGTCGAGCTCGCGCGTCGTGGCCTGGGCAAGCCCTTCGGCTCGCTCACGCAGCAGGGCACCATCCGACTCGGCAAG
>JBILLI010000108.1:0-14833 GCA_044376155.1 Polyangiales bacterium | reverse complement strand
CTCACGCCGCAGCGGCTGTCGTGGCTCCCGCCGGCGACGCACCTCACGCGGCCGGGCCATCAGGTCGCGGTGCGGTTGTTTCAAGGCGTGCTCCGTCGCGAGCGGCGCGAGCAGTTCCCAGCGGACGCGCTGCGGCGCACCGCGGCGCGTCTGCTCGTTGACGGCCCCGACACCCCGGTGGCGCCGCCGCTCTCGGCGGAGCGGTACCGCGAGGCGATCTCGACGATGATCCTCGCGCTCTCGCGGGTCGCGGTGGACGACGACGAGCCCATGGCCCCGCCGCCCTGGGCCGACCCCCTCGTGCGCGACCTCGTGGGGATGCTCGCGCTCGTGCAAGAAGACGTGCGCGACCTCACGCGCTCGCTGCGCGCGTCCAACGACGCCCTCGACCGCAAGGTCCGCGAGCGCACCGTCGACCTCGAGCGCGCGAAGGAGCTCGCCGAGGGCCTCGCCGCCGAGAAGCAGCGGCTGCTCTCCACCATGAGCCACGAGGTGCGCACGCCCCTCCACGGGATCAGCAGCGCCGCCGAGCTCCTCCGCGACGCGCCGCTCGACGCCGAGCACCAGGAGCTCGTGCGCGCGCTCGCCTCGTCGGCGCATCACCTCACGTCCCTGGTGAACGACCTGCTCGACTGGTCACGGTTGGAGGGGGAGATCCACACCCCCGAGGCCACGGCGTGTGACCTCGCCGCGATCGTGCGCGAGGTCGCCGACGCCCTGCGCGGCAGCGCGCGGGAGAAGGGCCTGGCGCTCACCGTCGACGTCGCCGAGGGGTTCCCCCGGGCGTTGCTGGCGAACCCCGTGCGCATGCGCCAGGTGCTTTACAACCTCGTGGGCAACGCGGTGAAGTTCACCGAGGCCGGGGAGGTGTCGGTGACCCTCGACGTGCTCGTCGGCGCGCGGGCGCGCACCCGCGTGCGCGACACCGGCGCGGGCATCCCCGCGGAGCTCCACGCCCGCCTCTTCGAGCCCTTCTCGCCCGCGGCCCGGCTCACGTCGGCGCGCTTCGGCGGCACCGGCCTGGGCCTCGCCATCACCCGTCGCATCGTGACGCAGCACGGGGGCGACCTCACGGTCGAGAGCGACGTCGGGCAGGGCAGCACCTTCACCGTCACCCTGCCGCTGCGCGCGGCGGTCTCTGCGAGCGATGCCCGCGCCACCCACGCGCCCTACGCGCTCGCGGGGATTCGCGTGCTGCTGGCCGAAGACAACCCCACGATCCAGCTCGTCGCCGCGCGCCTGCTGCGCCGGTGGAACGCGCGGGTCACGGTGGTCGACGACGGCGCGCAGTGCCTCGACGCGCTCGCCCGCGACGAATTCGACGTCGTGCTGATGGACCTGCAGATGCCCGTGCTCGACGGCGTCTCGGCGACCCAGCAGCTGCGCGCGCGGGAGCGCGCCGAGGCGCCCCGCATCCCCGTCGTGGCCGTCACCGCCGACGCCACCCCCGAGGCCCGGTCCGCCGCGCGCGAGGCGGGCGCCGACGCGTTCATCACCAAGCCCTATCGCCCCGAGGAGCTCTACGCCGCGCTGGTGAGCCTGCGGCCGGGCGCGTCGGGCGTCGGTCAGTCGAGCAGCCGCACGCCGTGATCCGCCGCGGGCGGCGAGGGCGCCCGGGGGGCTTCGGGGCGCGCGGGGGCGGCGGGCATCTCGGGCCACGCGGGGGCGGGCGGCCAGGCGGCGAAGCGCGCCGCGTCGGGTGACCGCGTCGCGAGGTCAACGCGTTGCAGCGCAGGGCGTTGCGCGTGCACGTCGTTCTCGTCACGGATGCGCCGACACTCCTCCGCGGTGAGGCGCTTGGGGCCCACCACGGCGCCCAGCGACGCGTCCGCGTCCATCAGCAGCCACGGGCGGTCGGGGCCCATGTTGTCGGGGTGCCACGGCTGCTCCAGCAGGATGTGCCCGGCCTCGTGGGACTGCGTCCACGCCTCGCGCTCCGTCGCGATGCCCGCGCGGTCGAGGAGCAGCGCGTTCACCATGGTGCCGCGGTCGCCTGCCACGAAGGCCTCGCCGATGCGCGTGCCGTGGGCGAAGCGGTTGATGACGAAGAGGTCGATGGTGCCGGGGTCGTCGTCTTGCAGCGGCTTGATGAGGCTGCGCTCCTCGAGCGTGCCCGAGGCCGAGGTGAGGTTGTTGAATTCCTCGACGCCGTCGGAGAGGTCCACCGCGCCGAGGGAGACGCGCTGCGAGGGGTCGGTGCAGAGCGGCGCGCCGGGCACGGGGCTGAGGGTGACCAGCGCCCCCGCGGCGTCGCGCACGACCACGTCGACGCTGCCCGCGGCGCCGAAATCCGCCCGTGGGTTCACCGAGACGCGCGCGCGAAACCCCGCGGCGCGGAGGGCGTCGGCGAGGCGCAGCGCGGTGAACACCGGGGTGGCGCCGGGGCGCAGGGCCACCGGAGCGATCGCGCGGCCGTTGACCCGCACGCGCACGTCGCCGCCCGTCGCGTTCATCCCGTCGCGGTCACCCACGACGAGCATCGTGGGCGGGGGCGGGTCGTCGATCCGCACGGTGGCGGTCGCGGGGTCGCCGAAGGAGATCATGCACTGCAGGTAGACCTCGTTGGAGATGGTCACCTGCCGCCGCGCGATGCGCTGGGCCGCGGCGTCTTCGTCGCCCACCACGGGGCGCCCGCCCTGCGCCGCGGGGCGGTCTCGCAGCACGTGCAGGGTCCAGCGCGCGCGGCGCACGGCGAGGGGAGAGTCTTCGTTGCCGGGGCGTCCCACGCGCAGGTCGGTGGTGGCACGCCCCGCGACGCCGCGGCGGGTGTAGCTCGCCCGCACGCGGTCGCGCAGGCCCACGAGGAGCGTCTGGGCCTGCACGCCGGGCGCGCGGAGGTCGACCTCGTCGGCCACGAGGCGCACCCACGGCGAGCGCTGCGGCGCCCCGTCGGGTCCCTGCAGGCCGACGTCGCGGAGCTGACCCCGGGGCATCCCGATGGGGACCCCCAGCGAGGCGGTGGTGCCGAGCGAGGCGACGCTGACGCTGCGCCCGTCGATGGGCCCCGGGTCGAAGACCTCGACGCGGGTGTTGTCGGGGTCGGGGGAGCGCACCCACGGACCGTCTTCGCGCGGCAGGGTCGCGTCGGTGGTGACCTGGTGCGAGACGGCGAGCGCATCGCGGTGGCCGTAGAGCCGCGCGTGGTCTCCGCGCAGAAATCCCACGGCGACCACGGTGAGGGGCACCTCGACGCGCTGCGCGCCGACGGTCACGGTGAGCGTGGCGTCGCCCGCACGGGCGCTGGCCTCGACGCCCACGAGGGCCACCTCGGCGCGGCCCTGGGTGAGCGGGACCACGGCCTCGCGGGAGACGCTCTCGGCGCCCACCACCCGCACGCCGCCCGTGACCGCCACCCGCGCGCCGCCGGCGCCCGCGCCGCGGATTTCGACGACCACCACGTCGTCGTCCCAGCGCGGGTCGAGGCGGTTCTGCGCGAGGTCGGGCACGCCGTCGTCGTCGTCGTCGTCGTGGTCGAGCCCCAGCATCGCCGCGCGGGGCGTGCCGGGCGGGGCGTCGGGCCACGTGACGTTGAGGGGCACGGCCTGGGCGACGAGGTCCGCGGGGCGCGCGGCGAGCAGCGTCAGGAGCGCGAGCGAGGCGACGGACCCGGGGCGCATCGCACCGAGCGTATCACCACGCCTGACGGCGGATCGACACGTTCATCAGCAGCCCCACGGCGAGCATCATGGTGAGCACCGACGACCCGCCGTAGGAGAAGAAGGGGAGGGTCACGCCCACCACCGGAAGGCTGCGGGTGACCATCCCCGCGTTGAACACGATCTGCCAGAAGAACAGCGCCGACGCGCCCACGGCGATGCAGGCGCCGAAGCGGTCCTTGGCGAGGGAGGCGATGCGCAGGCCCCACACGACGAGGAAGAGGTAGAGCAGCAGCACCGCGGCGCTGCCGAGAAAGCCCTGCTCCTGCGCCCACACGCTGAACGCGAAGTCGGTGTGCGTGTCGGGGAGAAAGCGGTGCTGGTTCTGCGTGCCGCGCATGAAGCCCTGGCCCAGCAGCCGCCCCGATCCGATGGCCACCATGCTCTGGTGGGCCTGCCACCCGCTGCCCTGCACGTCGACGCGCTCGGAGAGAAAGGCCGTGAGGCGCTCCTTCTGGTAGGCCTTCATGCCGAACTCCCAGAGCAGCACCGACGACACCGCGCCGCCGACGCTGAGCACCCAGAAGGTCTGCCGCTCGATGCGCACCAGCATCAGCGCGCTGACCGACGTGAGCCCCACGATGAGCGCGGTGCCGAGGTCGGGCTGGGCCATGATCAGCCCGAGGGGCAGCGCGATGAGCGCGCCCGGGGTCACGAGCTCGCGAAAGCTCCACGCCTCGCTGCGGGGCAGGCGGTGCACGAAGCGCGACACCGCGAGCAGCAGCGAGAGCTTCATGAACTCGCTGGGCTGAAAGAGAAAGCTCCCGATCTGGATCCAGCGGTGCGTGCCGCGGATGCTCTTGCCCAGGAGGAAGACCAGGATGAGCGCGGCGATGGTCGCGACGTAGGCGCCGTACGCGTAGCGCTCGTAGACCCGGTAGTCGACCGAGGCGATGATCGTCGCGGCCCCGGCGCCCACGGCCAGCCAGTAGATCTGCTGGATGTACAGCTCGCTCAGCGCGCCGGTGCGCGCGCTGGTGGCGGAGTACAGATTCATCACCCCGATGGTCGCGATCACCGCCACGGAGAGGAACAGCGGCCAGTCGAAGTCGTCGATGAGACGTCGTTGGAGCGTGCGGGCCATGGCGTTCTAGTACCTCGTGGCGCGCGGGCTCACCGCCGCCGCTCCTCGCGCCGCCGGGCCGCCTCCACCGAGGGGATGGCCGCGCCCGGGCGGATGCGGGTGAACCACTCCCGCGCGATCGCGGTGACCAGCGGCGCGGCCTCGTGCCCGCCCGACCCGCCGTGCTCGACGAGCACCACCACGGCGATCTCGGGGCGGTCGGCCGGGGCGTAGCCCGCGAACCACGCGTGGTCGCGGCGCGCGCGGTAGATGGGGCGAGAGCCGTCGGCGCGGCGCACGATCTCTGACACCTGCGCGGTGCCGGTCTTGCCCGCGACCGAGACCTCGGCCACCTGCGCGCGGTGGGCGGTGCCGAAGTTGTTGGCGATGACGTCGGTGAGCGCGGCCTGCACCATCGAGAGGAAGCGCGGGCGCACGTTCACCTGCCGCCGCACGGAGGGCGGGAAGCGCTCGATGACGTCGCCGTCGGGTCCCTCGACGCGCTCCACGATGCGCGGGACGTAGAGCGTGCCGCCGTTGGCGAGGGCGGCGTAGGCGAGGGCGAGCTGCAGCACGGTGACGTGCGTGTTGCCCTGGCCGATGGCGGTGTTCAGCGTGTGCCCGATGCGCCACTGCCCGGGGTAGTTCTGCGCGTACCAGGCCCGCGTGGGGATGAGCCCGGGGGTCTCCTGGTTGATCCCGATGCCCGTGCGCCGCCCGAGGCCGAACTCGAAGGCCATCTGCGCGATGCGGTCCATCGTGACCGCCTCGGCGAGGTTGTAGAAATAGACGTTGCACGACTCTACCAGGGCGCGGTGGATCATCGTGGGGCCGTGCACGTGCTGGCAGCGAAAGACCCTGCGGCCGAGGGTGTGTCGCCCGGTGCAGCTCACCGTGGTGCGCGCGTCGACCACGCCCGCCTCGAGGCCCGCGAGTGCGGTGAAGGGCTTGAAGGTCGACCCGGGGAAGTAGCTGCCGTAGATCGATTTGTCGATGCGGGGGTGGTACGGGTTCTCGTCGATCTCGCGGGCGAGGGTCTGGGGCATGCCCGAGATCAAGAGGTTCGGGTCGATGCTGGGCTTGGAGTAGAGCGCGAGCACCCGGCCGGTGTTCACCTCGACGACCGCCGCGGCGCCGCTGGGGCGACCGCGAAAGACACGGTCCACCGCGCGCATGAGCTCCATGTCGAGGGAGAGCACGAGGTCGCGGCCGGGCACGGGGTCTTGCCGCCGTCCCTCAACCACGCCGCCGAGGGCCTCGCGCGCGCTGCCGACCATGCCCCGCACGTCGTGCTCGACGCGCTCCCACCCGCGGCGCCCGCGCAGGATCGACTCCCACGCCTGCTCGATGCCCGAGCGGCCGATGCGCTCGCCCGCGCGGTAGTCGCGCCCCTCGTGTTCGCGCAGGTCGTCGGCGTTGACCTCGTTGAGGAACCCGATGGCGTGCGCCGCGAGCTCGCCGAAGGGGTAGTGCCGCACGGGGATCGCCGACACCCGCACACCCGGCAGCGTCGCGCGGTGGGTCTCCACCAGCGCGAGGGCCTCGCGCTCGATGTCCGCGCGGGCGAGCAGCGCGTGGAACCGCCGGGGACCCTCGGCGCCGCGGATGCGGGCCTCGAGCCGGTCGCGCTCGTCGCGGTTCAGCGCGAGGTACTCCGCGAGCCGCGGGAAGTTCTCCATGCGAAAGAACCCCGGGATCACATACACCGTGTAGGACGGCCGGTTCGTCGCGATGACCCGCCCGCGCACGTCGCGAATGAGCCCCCGGGTGGTGGGCAGGTCCATGCGGCGCAGCACGTTGTTCTCGGCCATCTCGGTCCAGCGGTCGGCCTCGATGATCTGCACGTAGAAGAGCCGCAGGATGAGCAGCGCGAGGCCGAAGATGGCCACGAGCGACATCCACTGGATGCGCTCGCGGAACTCGCCGATGCCGGCCTTCGGGGTGAGCTCCACGCTCAGGTCTCCTCGGCCCTTGCCGGCGCGGCCGACGCCGGGAGCCGGGCGAGCAGCGCGAACACCGCGGGCGCCACCGCCGCCGTGGCGAGGGACTGCGACGCCACCACGCCCATCGCCGGGAGCACCGCCAGGGGGCGACGGTCGAAGACCAGGAGCAGGCCGGTCATGATGACCCCCACGGTGAGCGAGCCCACGAAGGTGAGCAGCACCTGAAAGACCATCCCGTGCAGAAAGAGCGTGAGCCCGCCCGCCCGCGCGAGCAGGAAGATCGACACCAGCGCGAAGGTCCAGAGCCCCAGCGCGCTGCCCAGAAACGCATCGGTGAGGTAGCCCAGCACGAACGCCAGGGAGACCCCGCGCTCGAGCGAGAACTCGCCCACGGCCATGTAGAGCACCATGGGGAGCACCAGCGACGGCGCGATGTACTCCGTGGGCAGATGCCGCGCGACGAGGCCCTGCAGGAGCAACAGCGCGACGCCGACGAGCAGGGTGAGGAGGTTCGCCATCAGCGCCTCGCCGGGGCCGCCGCGGGCGGTGTGGTCGCGGGCGCGGTCGCGGGCGTGTTGCCGCGCGGTCGCGCGCTCGTCGGTCGGCAGTTGGGGCGGTCGGCGTCGCCCACGGCCATCACCAGCACCTCGTCGAGGCGCGAGAAGTTCACCGAGGGCGAGATCTCGACCTCCTGGTAGAGCCCGAACTCCCGGCGGGTCACGCTCACCACGCGCCCCACGAGGAGCCCGGCGGGGAAGCGGCACCCGAGCCCCGAGGTCACCACCGCGTCGCCCACGCGCACGTCGTCAGTGCGCTGGAGATACTCCACCCGCGCGGCGTAGAGGTCGCGCTGGCCCGTGCCCCGGGCGATGCCGCGGGCGCCGCTGCGCTCGACCATCACGTCCACCGCGCTGCGCGAGTCGACGGTGAGCAGCACGTCGGCGTAGTCGTCGAAGGTGCGGCTCACCTGGCCCACGAGCCCGTCGTAGGTCATCACGGGCATGCCCGGGCGAATGCGCGTGCGGTCGGTCGCGCTGATGGCCAGGCGCGTCACGCGAAAGAAGGGTGACGTGTCCTTCGCGACGACCTCGGCGGCGAAGAGCTCTCCCGGGGTCTCCACGCGGAGCTGCAGGAGCCGTCGCAGCCGGCGGTTCTCCTCGTGCTCGGCGCGGTGCCGCGCGGCCTCGGCGCGCAGGCGCGAGTTCTCGGCCTGCAGCCGGTCGTTCAGGCGCTTCACGTGCACGAGGTACACGTACTCGCCCCAGTACTCCGCGGCGCCGCGCACGGGCGCGTCGATCCACCCCTGGAGGCGGGAGATGATCGGCAGCAGCAACCTGTCGAGCTCGTCGTAGCGCGAGGGGTCGCGCGACGCCGTGCGCAAGAAGAAGAAGGGCACCCCCAGGAGGACCACGCAGAGCACCGCGCGCCCATATCGCTTCCAGAGTCCCATCGTCGTACCGGTCGATGCCTTGGCACATCCCCGCGCTGATGTCACGGCACGACACCGCCCGCGGGGCTGCGGTGTGGCGCGAGCGCGCGGGGGCGTGAGGGAGGGTCAGGACTTGCGGAAGGAGAGCACGCCGTCGGCGTCGAGCAGGTCGACGATGGCCATGACCACCGCGTCGACGGGGCGGTTCTGCGTGGCCTCGGTCTGCCGCGCCGAGGAGCCCTGCGCGATGAGCACCACCTCGTCGAGGCCCGCGCCCACCGCGTCGGCGGCCACCAGCGCGGCGCCGGTGACCTCGCCCCTCACATCACACGGCCGTACGAGCAGGAGCTTCAACCCGTCGAGGGTGGGCTCCTTGCGCGTCGCGACCACGGTGCCGGTGACGCGGCAGATCAGCATGGTCGGATCAGCCCTCGCCGCCGGCGGCGGCCTTGCTGCGCGCGGGGCCACGGCCCAGCGGGAGCACGGCGTCGATGTTGGCGTGCGGCCGCGGGATGATCAGCAGGCTCACCATCTCGCCCACACGCTCGGCCTCGCGCTGCCCCGCCTCGGTCGCGGCCTTCACCGCGGCCACGTCGCCGCGGACCACCACGGAGGTGTAGCCCCCGCCGACCTTCTCGTAGCCCACGAGCTCCACGCGCGCGGCCTTCACCATCGCGTCAGCAGCCTGCACCGCGGCCGCGAAGCCCTTCGTCTCGATGATCCCCAGCGCGTCGCTCATGGTCGTTCAGTCCTCTCGATGAGTTCGTTCGTCAGCGGTCCAGCTTCGTCTCTTGCTTGCGGCCCTGCACGCTGGAGAGCGCCGCTCGCGCGGCCTCGGCCGCGGCGTCGATCTCCGCCTCGGGGCCAGAGAGATAGAGCCGCCCAAAGGCGCCGTACGGTTGGATGTGCACCAGTGAGACCCGCGCGGCCTTCTCGGCCTCGTTCGCCGCCAGCACGATGTACCCCGCGGGGTCGGTCTCCAGGATCAACAGCGACTCCCCGGGGAGGATCATCATCCCCGACGAGTTCTTGTTGATGATCTGCGCCTGGTACGCCTCGATCCCGCGGATCACCTGGTTTGTCGGGAGGTTCGGCGCGAGCCGGTCACCCTCCTTCAGCTCCAGCGTGTCGAGGATCGCGCGCCCCGCGTCCATGACCTGCCCCTTGTCCTCGTGGTGGACCTCAAGGAGCCCGTAGGCCCGCTCCACCACCTGCACCGCGGGCTGCACCTTGCTGGCCTTCAGCGCCAGGTCGGTGACCCGGTTGATGGCCATGCCCGGCGCGATCTCGATCCACAGCGAGGCCATCCCCGGCACCGGGAGAAATCCCCTCGCGGTCTTGCCGATGAACGACGCAAGCTGCGGCTGCAGGCTGTCGAGGAAGACGTAGGTGCGCAGGGAAACGGCGGCCATGGCGGCGGAGGGTACACAGCCACGTCGGCCCCCACAAGGGCCAACGCGACGCGCGCGGGTCAGTCCTGCGGGCGGGTCAGGGTCATGCGCAGCGCGGCGCCGTCGTGGTGCACCCGGGCGTGCAGCCCCGCGGTGTGCGCCCAGCGAGCCACGGCCTGCGCGAGGTCGCCTGCGGTGACCTGCATGGGCAGGCGGGCTTCGAGCATCGAGCCGGTGCCGCCCACCACCCGACGCAGGCGAAGGAAGCGCTCGTCGGTCTCGAGGGTGAAGCTCGCCTCGTGACCCCCATCGCTCACGCGCGCCAGGAGCCACTGGGAGACCTCTCTCCCCACCAGCGCCCCGTGCCCGACCACCGCCCCATGGGTGTGTTGAACCAGCGATCCGCTTGCCATGACCGGGAGGTTACGGCGCCAGCAACGCGGGGATCAACCCCACGCGATGTGAATTAGTTGGCGCCCGTGCGTCAACGTGCAGCCTCGCGGCGTCAGCGCTGGAACACCACCGAACGGCTGGCGTACGCGGTCCAGTAGAGCGTGGAGAGGTACGTGTACCGGAAGTTGTCGAAGTCAAAGCCCGGCGTGCGGATCCCGTTGATGTTCATGTAGAGCTGCGCCCCGGGCGGGAGGTCGCGCAGCCCGTCGATGCGGGAGATGTCGGGGAAATAGAACGCCCGCTCGCTGCCCCGGGCGAAGGTCTGCCAGTAGAGAACGTCTCCCGACAGGTTCACCCACCACATGTCGGGAGAGTTCCCGTTCACCGTGAAGCGCACGGCCCGGTCGCTGGCGAGCCGGCCATTGTCGACGGGCGAGCTCAGCGCGGGGATGCCCACCCAGTCCCGGAGCTGCACGGTCTCGTCGGGTGAGGTGATGCCGCCCACCACGATGATGCTCGACGGCGGGGAGTAGTACTCTCCGGAGGCGAAGATCCCCCGCACGATGAGCCGCGCGTCGGCGAGGGGGCCGGTGAACGCGGGCAGCGCCACGAGGCTGAAGCGGTCGGTCTCATCGCGGCCCACCACGGAGATCTCCGGCCGCGCGATGACCCCTTCGCCGCCGAGGTCCACGAAGGCCTCGACCCGCAGCCGGTCGGGCTGGCCGTTCACCGTGCCCGGCAGGTTCGAGATCACCACCTCGGTGCGGTGGTCGAGCGGGATGTTCATGTTCACCACCACGTTGGTGATGGCCGCCCGCGGCGAGCCCAGCACCCCTCGCGCGACGCCCATGATGTACGGCGTGAACCGCTGCGTGCGGATGTTCTCCACCCCCGCGATGGCGTACACCGCCAGCGCCGCGGGGCGCGTCGTGATGGTGAAGGGATAGCCCCGCCCGCCGTAGCCCGGCGTGACGACCTCGAGCACCACGTTGCCATCACCGGGCTCCCGCGGCTGCGACAGGATGTCGGTCTGCGTCGCGTAGACGTAGGCGACCCGTCGCTCGCCGGCGCGCGGCGCGGGCACGTTGCGCCAGGGGTTCGGGGCGAATTCGTTGGGCCCTTCGAACACCAGCTCGCCCGACACCGACGCGCCGAAGACGCCGCGGCCCCCGCCGCCCGAGGGGGGCGAGCCCATCGCGCACTCGGGGATCTGCTGCGCGTAGAGGTAGAGCGTGACGCTCCGCGCGTCGAAGAGCTGCACCGTGTGGCTGTTGAAGCAGCGCGCGCTCACCGTGAGCGACACCGGCCCGCGGAGCCCGTCGGCGGCCACCGTGGCGCGGCCGCGGTCGTTGGTGCGCGCCGAGCGCGGGGGCGCGACGTAGGGGTCTTGACCGAGGAACACCAGCGCGTCGGGCAGGGGATCGCCCGTGTTGCCCGCGAGCACCGTGACGGCGACGTTGCCCTGAATGGGCCCGCCCCCGAGGCCGCCGCGGCTCGCCTCGGCGCCGCCGTCGGTGTACGCGAAGGCCTCCGGCACGCGGATCGTCGACGCGCCGGTCTGCACGGTGATGGCCACGCGGCCCTCGATGTGCGCCGGGGTGAGGCACGTGAGCTGCTCGGCGCCGATGACCCGGATGTCGCGGCACGGCAGGTCGTCGAGCGTCACCGTGGTGGCGTCGGTGAAGCCCGTGCCGAGGCCCCGCAGGGTGATCAGCGTGCCGCCGCCGGTGGAGCCCTCGGAGGGCTCGGCGTAGAACGCGTCGTAGCGGTATCCGTTGGGGAGCACGGCGCGGCGGCCGTTGACCTCCACCGCGACCTCGACCTCGCCCGCGCGCCCGGCCGGCGGGATCACGCTGAGGCGCCCGCGGTCGACGAGCTCGGTGTCGCGGGGCTGCGCGAGGTTGCCGCCGAAGTACACCACGGCCTCTTCATTGAAGTTCGCGCCGCGCACCACCACGCGGTTGCCGCCGTTGAAGGGCCCGTGGTCGGGGATGACCCCCACCACGAGGGGGTTGGTGTTCACCACGACGTCGCGGGGGCCGCTGTCGCGCACGAAGACCACGTCGCGGGGGCCGACGTCGACCGCGGCGCCAACATCGTCGGGGCCTGCGTCGAACGCGGCGGTGAACCCGCCTCCGCCGTCACACCCCGAGAGCGCGGCCAACAGCAGGGTCGACGCGGCGAAGAGACGGGTCATCACGCAGGCCTCCTTCTTCACTCACTGCACCGGGCGGAGGTTGGTGCCACCCGCGTAGGCGTACGACACGAAGCGATCGAAGCCACTCACAAGCACCATGACGCCCTCGGGCGTGCGCCCCGCAGGCTCCACCGAGCGCACGGTGCGCACGCCGTCGCCCTGACGACCCGCCACGATGCCGGGCGGCATGCTCGAGTTGTCGATGCGGGGGAACGAGAGCTGGCAGCGGTAGGTCACGTACACGGGCGGTGGGCACATGTGGCGCGGGGTCTCGACGCAGCCGTCGCTGCGCGACCTCTCGCAGTCGGCGAAGTCGCGCACCGGGGTCTCTTCGATGCCGTTGCCGAGGAACACCTCGACGTCGGGGCGCGCCACGATCTGCACGAAGTCGAAGGCGTACTTGTTGGGCGTCAGGAACACGTAGTCACTGCGCCACTGTTGCACGGGCGGGACCATGATCAGCGCGGGGTCGCCGCCCGGGAGGGTCGTCGGGATGCCCGTGGTGCCCTGCGATCCCATGAACTGGCCCACGATGACCGGCGCGTCGGCGCGAAGGATGAAGTCGGCCAGCGCGCGGATGTCGCGGAACTCGCCCTCTTCAAGGCTGAACTCGACGGTGGCGCCGCCGGGGTTGGAGAGGTCCTCGGGGAGGGTGGTGGTGACGCGCACGACCTGCGACGAGGCGTTGAGCACGCGGAACCACTCGGGCTCGTTCACCACGGCGACGGTGGCGCCGGCGAGGCTCACCGCCCGGGTGCGCGAGGGCGAGCGCGAGAGCACGTAGTTCTGCGCCGCGGTGGCCGCGGGGAAGAGCTGCTCCTCGATGTGGTCACACGCCGCCTGGCGCTCGCTGCTGGTGCGCCAGAAGGGCACGTCGGAGCACTCGGTGCCGCTGAACACCGCCACGGGCGCGCTGGGGTTGATCTGGCTCCCGGTGAAGTCCGCGAGGAAGCCCCCGGTCTCGAGGTTGAGCACGTCGAAGGGCCCGAGGGTCACCCGAAACGGCTGCCCCGCAGGCACGCGCGTGCGAATGGGCCCGCCGGGGATCACGTCGGCGCGGGGGGTGATCTCGACCATGGTGTTGGGCTGCGTGCCCACGATGGCCATCCACGCGCGGATCTCTTCGCCGCCGTTGGTGTCGGGGTTCATCGTGCGCGACCACTGCTGGGGATAGCCCAGCACCCGGTACTGCCCGTTGAGGGAGTTCGTCGGGAGCAGCAGGGACGCGTCGTTGGAGAAGACCCCAACGTTCTCCAGCGGATTGAACTGGTACGCGACCACGGGGTAGGTGCTCGTGACGCGGTAGGCGCGCGACGAGAGGCAGGTGCCCGTGCCGTCGTTGAGCCCCGCGACCGTCGAGCAGTCGACCTCGCGCGCGGGCAGCGGAAAGGTCTCGAGGTCCCGCGGGGGGATCACCGCTTGCGCGACGCGCTCGAGGCGCACGGGCTCACCCGGCGCGGCGACGTTGCGGTGGATCTCCACCCGCGCGGTGAGGATCGGGTCGGGGTTGCTCACCACGATGGCGTACTGCTGCGACGCCGCCGAGCGGCCGCCGTTCTCGACGATGTTGTCGGCGTCGATGCCGTAGTACTCGCAGCCGTAGTAGGTGTTCTGCACGCTGGAGTCGGTGCAGAGCACCACGCAGCGACCCGCGCGGCAGGCCTCGCCGCGGGTCTGGTCGCAGTCGCGCACGGGCTCCCAGCGCTGCCCGTCGGTCGAACACCGCTCGACGCTGAGGGAGTTCTCGGTGCACCGGAGCTCCCCCGGCCGACAGGTGACGCACCACAGCGCGGGGTCTGACACGCACACCTGCCCGCGCTGGTTGCAATCGTCCTCCACCACCGAGGTGAGCTCGCCCGCGAGGGTGCACGTCTGGTGCACCTCGCCGAAGCATCGCTGCTGCCCGACGTTGCACTCGATCCAGCGCCGCGGGTCCACGACCTGCCGCGGGCGATCGGTGAACACCGCGCCGCTGTCGCGGTCGGTGCGAACGGGCTCGCCGCAGCCGACGAAGGCCACGAGGGCGAGGAGCGAGCCGAGGCGGAGCGGGCGGGGCTGGTGCGTCATGCGGGCGTGGACCTAGCGCGTGATGAGGACGCCGCGACCGGAGTAGGCCGTCCAATAGGCCGGTCCGATGGTGGCGTAGGTGAAGCGGTTGAACTGAAAGTCCGGGATGCGCACGCCGATCAGGGAGAGGGTCATGGCCTCGCCCCTGGGCACGTCGCTGAGGCCCATCACGGTCGACAGGTCGGGGTACTGAATCGTGCGGTCGGCCCCCGGCGCGTAGTGGTTCCAGCTGCTCGACTGCCACTGCAGCGTGAGCAGCAGGAGGTCGGGCGACGCGGCCGCGATGTCGAAGCGCACGTTGCGGTCGGTGGGGAGCTGTCCGCCCGCCATGGGCGCGGTGATGTCGGGAATGCCCAGCCAGTTCTGCACGCGCACCGTCTGGTCCGGCGTGGTGATGCCTGACACCACCAGGCCTGAGCACGGCGCGGGGGTGTCGGCGAAGGTCTCCGGGCCCATCACGGGCCCGGAGGCCATGCGTGCGTGCACCGTGAGCCGCGCGTCGCGGAGCGTGCCCGCGAAGCCCGGCAGCCCGGCGAACTCGTACTGCTCCGTGGTCATCCCGCCCACCCGACGCGTCACCGAGAGCTGCGGCATGGGGATCACCCCTTCGCCGCCGAGGTCGATGAACGCGCTGCCGTGGAACACGTTGGGCAGCCCCGTGCGGTCCTGCGGGAAGGGATCGACGGAGATCGGC
>JBILLI010000688.1:0-4165 GCA_044376155.1 Polyangiales bacterium | reverse complement strand
AGGCCCGCGCGCTCACGGGCCATGCCCGCGCGGTCTCGCTGCGCGCCGCGGGGACGCTCACGGAGGGGGCGCTCTCCCTCACGCTCCAGGGCCCGGCGCTGGGCGGGCTGATCATTCGGGAGCTGTATTACTCGGGCTCCCCCGGGGTGAACGGCAACCACTATTTCAGCGACCAGTTCATCGCGCTCTACAACAACGGCACCGAGACGGTCTTCGCCGACGGGCTCTGCGTGGCCGACGCGCACGGCCCCGCGGGGAGGATCAACCCCGGCACCGCGCCCACCACCTTCGGCGCAGACACCGCGGGCGTGGTGGTGGAGAGCGTGTGGCAGATCCCGGGGACGGGGGATGAGTTCCCGGTGCGCCCCGGGGAGTCTCTGGTGATCGCGCACGACGGCGCGAACCATCAGCCCTTCAGCACGCTCGACCTCTCCGACGCCGACTGGGAGGCCTTCAACGCGCGCAGCGACATGCGCGACGACGACTCGCCCACGGTGCCCAACCTCCGCCGGGTGGTCTTCAACGGCGGCCTCGACTGGCTGCTGCCCGTGTTCGGGGGATCCGTGATCGTGTTCCGCGTGGATGACGTCGACGCCCTGGAGCGGGTGCGCGTGCCGGGCTTCACCGCGCAGCGCGCGCGGGTTCCGGTGAGCGCCGTGATCGACGCCGTCGACGCCCTCATGGACGGTGACAGCGTGCGGTACAAGCGCATCCCCGCGGCCCTCGACCGCGGCTTCACCCACGTCTCGGGGACCTACACGGGCGAGAGCGTGCGCCGCGCGCGGGCCGCGATGGTTCGAGGGCGAACGATCTATCAAGACACCGACGACAGCGCCGCGGACTTCACGGCGGTCGAGGCGCCCACCCCTCGCCCCGACGCGCCGTAGCGCGCCGCCACCCGGCGCGAAGCCCTGGCGGGTGCCCTACGGCGCCGGCTCGATGCTCAGCCCGTAGACGTTCTCCGCGCCGTTGTAGCCCGTCACGAGCAGCAGGAACTCCCCGTCGACGCGGGCGGTGTACGAGATGCGCTCGTTGTTCACCGAGCCGTTGGAGCGGGCCACGGGCCGCGCGTGCCCGAGGTCCGCGGTGCCGGGCGCGAAGAGGAAGAGGTCCACGTCGCCGTCGGCGTGCGTGAAGGTCGCGCGGATCACCACCGCCTGCCCCGCGCGCAGCGAGACGCGGAACACGTCGGAGTCCGCGGGGCACGCCCGCAGGGACTCCCAGGTGCCGCCCTCGACGGGCACCGCCGTGGCGCTCGTGGGGTCGTCGTTCTCTTCGAGGGTGTCATCGGGCGCGGAGCACGGCGGCGGCGGCACGCAGCACATGTTGCGATCGACGTAGCCCTCGTCGCAGTGGCACTCGTTCCCGTGGGCGTGTCCGTGGGGGCCGCAGCTCCCGGGGCGACAGGTGACCGCGGGCGTGTCGGTGACCGCGGGCGTGTCGGTGACCACGGGGACGTCGGTGACCACGGGGACGTCGGTGACCACGGGTGTGTCCGTCACCACGGGTGTGTCCGTCACCGCGGGAACGTCCGTGACGCTCGCGTCGGCCGCGGGGGCGTTGGGGGAGCTCGCGCCGCAGCCCGAGGCCAGCATCGCGAGGAGGACGAACGAGACAGATCGGGGAGAGCGCATCGGGGTTCAGGTCTCCAGGGCTTCGAGGGTCAGAAGGATCCGCGGCGGTTCGCCGGGCACATGGGGAGGCGAGCGGTGCACGCAGCCCCGGCCCTCGCGGCCGGGCCACGCGTCGCCCTTGAAGATCCCGACGTCCCCCGCGCGCAGGCGCTGGATGCGGGTGCGGTCGGGGACGATGGCGTCGTTGGGGTCGCCGTCGCCCTGGTACGCATGGCCGAGGAGGTCGCGGCGCGCGAAGACGTCGTCGACCCACTCGGTGCCCGCGCCGGCGTAGGTGGTGATGAGCCGCGCGGTGATCCGATCGACGTGAAAGCGTTGGCAGTGCGTGGTTACCGTCGAGAGCCGCAGGCCCAGCTCCGTCACCTCGAAGAGGTCGGCGAAGACCTGCGCGAGGACGTCGATGTCCTCGCGCCACGCGCCCAGCAGCGCCGCGGGGTGGTGCGCGTTCAGCGCGGGCGCGAGGACGTCGGGGGCGTCGACCCCCGGGCGGTAGCGCGTGACCACGTTGAGCGCGGTGCCCCGTCGCAGCGCGTCGAGCCACGCCGTGAGGTCCGAGGGCAGCGCGCGCGGCCACACCGCCGACGTGACCTCGGGCTCGTACACCCGCGCGAGATCGACCACCTCCTCAACCCGAATCGTCTCGCTCACGAACCGCCTCCTCGAAGCGCGCTCCACCCCATCACCACGCCCACGCAGACGCTCACCGCGCCCGCCACCCGCGGCAGCACGCGCGACACCGCGAGCGCGCTGCGCAGCGGCCACGAGAGCGCCGCGGTCACCGCGACCATGCCCAGCACCGTGCCCGCGGCGAAGAGCGCGAGGTACATCGCCGCCAGCGCGCGCGAGGGCAGCGTGGTCGACGACACCAGCGCCAGCGAGGCCGAGCCCGCGAGGCCGTGCACCATCCCCACGGCCACGGGACGCGCCGAGGTCCGCGCGCTGTCTTGAGGTCCGCCGCGCAGCGCCACGATGCCCAGCGCGAGCAGCGTCGCGGCCACGAGGAGGTCCACCGCGACGTCGAAGCGCGGCGGCGCGCGGAGCCCCAGGCCGATCACCGCGACCCCCACGAGCGAGAACGACACGCTGTGCCCCAACGCCCACAGCGCCGCCACCCGCGCCGCGCGCCCCGCGCTCACCCCGCGCTGGAGCTGGGACATCACCGCGGCCACGTGGTCCGCGTCGAGCGCGTGACGCAGCCCCATGCCAATGCCCGCCGCCGCGATGCCCACGCCGTTCACGCCGTGCCTCCGTACCGACGCCACCCCGCCGCGGGATCCGTCATGCACGGCTGCATAATGCATTTGTGATGCAGTTGCAATCCATGTGCGAATGATGGTCAGGAGAGGGAGAACAGGGCCACGGCGCCGTCGGCGCAGGCCACGGCGAGGCGGTGCTCGGTGGGGTGCCACGCGAGCACGGAGGCGGGGCGGTCGAGCATCGCGGCGAGGCTGGGCGCGGCGGAGCTGCGGGGCTCCCAGATCAGCAGCCCGCCGTCTTCGGCGGCCGAGGCGAGCACTCCGCGGCGGGGCGAGAAGGCGAGTTCCTGCACGGTGGCGCCGTGTCCCTTGAGCAGCCGGGGGCGGGAGCCTTCGGGGCCCTTGCCCGCGAAGTCCCAGACGCAGACCTCTTCGCCGCCGCTGGTGGCGAGGAGGGAGCTCTTCGCGTCCCAGCTCAGCGCGCGGGGCTTGGAGGGATAGCCGCTCATCTCCGAGTCGTTGCCCGTGGCGAGGCGCCAGAAGTGCACGGAGTTGTCCTGGCTCCCGCACGCGATGACCTTCGCGTCGGGGGACCAGGCCACGGAGATGAGCGAGCCCTTCCACGCGAAGACCCGCGCGCAGGAGGCGTCGTCGGGCACCCAGAAGTGCACGCCGCCGTAACAGATCGACGCGAGCTCACCGCCGTCGCGGCGCCACGCGAGGCCGGCCACGGTGCTCGCCTGCGCCGGGGTCTCCACCCGCGGCTCACCGATCGCGGACCAGAAGCGCACGGACCTCCCCGCGGCCGTGGCGAGCATCGCGCCGTCGGGGCGCCACGCGAGGTGCTCGACCCACGCGCCGCCGCCGCTCGGGAGCACGGCGAGTTCACGGCCCGTGGCGAGTCCGCGGAGCGTCGCGCGGCCGTCTTGCCCCGCGGTGGCAAGCATGCCCTGGGACGAGACCTCCGCGCAGAGCACGCCGCCCGCGTGCGCGTCGACCTTCCAGCGCACCGTGCCCCGCGCGCCCTCCACCGCGCGCAGGGCGCCCGAGGCGTCGCCCACGACGAGCACGTCGCCCCCCGGGGACCACGCGAGGGAGGTCACGTAGTCGTCGGCGGGGAGGGCCCAGCGGGGGGTGATCCCGCGCACCTTCGGGGTCACGTCGCGCGGCACGAGAGAAAGCCCTCGGTGAGCGCCTCGCGGTCGAGCGCACGGCCGATGAACACCAGCTCGCTCACCCGCGGGACGTCGCCCCAGGCGCGGTCCTCGCGGCCGTCGAAGAGCATGTGCACGCCCTGGAACACGAAGCGCTCGCCGCGCCCCGCGAAGGCGATGA
>JBILLI010000686.1:0-4169 GCA_044376155.1 Polyangiales bacterium | reverse complement strand
GACCCAGGCGGTGCCGGCCTTTCCGGGCGCGGAGGGCTTCGGCGCGACGGCCACGGGCGGGCGCGGCGGCGGTGTGTGTGTGGTGAGCAACCTCAACCCGAGCGGCGCGGGGAGCCTCGGGCAGTGTCTCCAGACCCGCGGCGCGCGCACGGTGGTGTTCCGCGTGAGCGGGGTGATCAACGGGCCGCTGAACATCACCCAGGGCAACCTCACCGTCGCGGGACAGACCTCGCCCGGCGGGGTCACCGTGCGCGGCGGCCTGCGCTGCGACAACGTCTACGACCCGAATGACTGCCGCAACGTGATCCTGCGGCACTTGCGGCTCCGCGGCGGCGACGACGACACCCTGCGGCTCTCGGGCGCGCAGCGGGTCATCGCCGACCACATGTCCTTCGCCAACGCCCGCGACGAGCTCGTCGAGATCTCCCGCGCGCAGGACATCACCCTGCAGCACTCCGTCATCGCCGAGCCCGTGGGCGACCACTACCTCTACGGCGGCGTGCTCATCAACTACTCCAAGGACCGCTTCCCCCTCGCCAACATCTCCCTGCACCACAACGTGTGGAACGGCGTGCACGGGCGGCTCCCGGAGATCTCCTGCGAAGAGAACGGCGACGGCCCCGGCGCCACCAACTGCGCGGGTCGACGTCTGCGCATCGACGTGAGCCACAACGTGATGTTCGACGCCGGCGACCCCGTTTATTACAACCGCTGCGTCGGCACCAACGAGGGCAACGACTGCGCGGCCTCGGCGCGGAACTTCCTGCTCGACCTGAACTTCGTGGGCAACCTGATGTTCCGCCGGCGCACGTTCAACGACCGGCCCATGTTCGTGAACGAGGTGTCGCGCAACACCGCGAACGTCGTGTTCTACACCGACAACCTGCTCTCCTGGCAGGGGCGCACCATCGCCGCCGCGCTCGCCCTCCCCAGCCGCGGCGCGCGCCTCGACATGCCCGCGATCACCGCCACCCCCAGCGGGATGCTGGTGGCGCAGCTGCAGCGGTCCGCCGGCGCCTTCCCCCGCGACGAGATGGACCGGCGCCTCGCGAACTACCTCAGCGCCGCCGTCGACAGCCGCCCCGCGGCCTGGAGCGGCGGCAACGGCGTCGACCGCGGCGACGCCTTTCGCGTGGCGACCGCGCCCGCCGCGCCCGCCGACAGCGACGGCGACGGCATGCCCGACGCGTGGGAGCGCGCCCACGGCCTGCGCCCCGACTGCCCCGGCGCGAGCCTCGGCACCCTCGCGGCGAACCCGGCCAACGGCGTGCCCGGATGCGCCTCGGGGTACACCGACCTCGAGTGCTACCTCAACGAGCTCTCGGCGCAGCGCATCGCCGGGATGTGACCCGCTCCGCCCGATCACTCCCGTCGATCGGATTGACGGGGTCGATCACCCGAAGTTATCAGCGGCGATGCCCGAGTACGCCCCGCTCCCGGTGACCCTGCGGCAGCTGCAGTACGTGCTCGCCATCGCCGAGACCGGGAGCTTTCACGGCGCCGCCGCGCGCTGCCACGTCTCCCAGCCCGGGCTCTCGGCGCAGGTGAAGGCGCTGGAGGAGGCCCTCGGGGTGACCGTCTTCGAGCGCGCGACGCGGGCCGTGCGGGTCACCGCGGAGGGCGAGCGGGTGCTCGAGCGCGCGCGACGACTGCTGCGCGAAGCCGTGGCCCTCGCCGAGGACGCCCGGCAGTGCCGTGACCCCTTCGCGCGGTCGCTGTCAGTCGGGGTGATCCCCACCGTCGCGCCCTACGTGCTCACGCGGGTGACCCCGGCGGTTCTCGCCGCGCACCCCGCGCTGCGCGTGCGCTGGGTCGAAGACAAGACCGCCGCGCTGGTGCGCGACATCGCCGCGGGCGACCTCGACGGCGCGCTGCTCGCCCTCGAGGCCGAGCTCCCCGGGATGGCCACCGCGGAGGTCACCCGCGACCCCTTCGTGCTCGCCTGCGCCCCCACGCACCCGCTGGCCCGCCGCCGCGCGAAGGTCACCCTCGACGACGTGCGCGCGCTGGACCTTCTGCTGCTCGACGAGGGCCACTGCCTGCGCGAGCAGGTGCTCAGCCTCTGCCACGCGCGCCGCGCCGAGGAGCTGCCCTTTCGCGCGACGAGCCTCGCCACGCTGGTGCAGATGGTCGCCGCGGGGGCCGCCGCGACGCTGCTCCCGCGGGTGGCGGTGGAGGTCGAGAACCGCGCCTCGCAGCTCGTGCTGCGCCCGGTGGAGGGCGGCACCCTCGGGCGCACCCTGGGCTTCGCGTGGCGCCGCGGCGCGCCCGTCGGGGCGGTCTTCGAGGCCCTCGCGGACGTCGCCCGCCGCGCGCTGCCGTAGAGACGCGTTGACAGCACGGCTTCCCCCGGGTGATGCCACCGCGCGATGGTGGTCATCGATCCGGCGGTGGACTGGGGTTCGCCCTTCAACGCGCGCTACGGCCCGTCGTCGCACCTCATGTCCACGCTGCCGGGCGACGAGGGCGCGCAGGAGCTCGCGGATTTCGTGCGGCGCGCGGGCATCCCGGGGCGGCCGCACCACCCGGGCACCTGGCGCGAGCACTACGACATCGTCGCGCCCTGGCACGACATCGCGGTGTACGCCGGCGCCGTGGCCGTCGACCGCGCCGCGCTGGTGCAGGTGTTGAGATCCCGACGCGAGGCCATGGGGCGATGAGCGCCGACGGCATGTCTCGCAACGCGTTCGCCCCGCGGCCGGTCGACAGGGGCGCCCGGGGTGCGGTATCCCTCATGGATCGATGAACCGCGCGGACCGCGACGCCCCTGACGACGCGTGGCAGGGCCCGAACGCGTTCGATGACTTCGTCGTGGTGCGCCCGCTGGGGCACGGCGGCATGGGGCAGGTGTACCTGGGCCGCGACGTGGTCCTCGACCGCCCGGTGGCGCTGAAGTTCACCACGCAGCGCGACCCCTCGGCCCCCACGCGGGCGCGCTTTCTCCGCGAGGCGCGGGCCATCGCGCGGCTGTCGCACCCCAACGTCGTGGGGATCTTCCGCATCGGCGAGGTCGAGGGTCGTCCCTACATCGCCTACGAGTTCGTCGCCGGTCGCACGCTGGCCGACCTGCGCGCGCCGATGCCGTGGTCCCGCGTGGCGCGCATCGGGCTGGGCATGGCCCGGGGGCTCGCCGCCGCGCACGCCGCGGGGGTGCTGCACCGTGACATCAAGCCCAGCAACGTGATGGTCACCGACGCGGGGGAGGTGAAGCTCCTGGACTTCGGCCTCGCGCGCCTCGACGACGGCGGCGCGGGCGCGGTCAGCGAGAGCACCCCCCCCGAGGGGACCATCGACCCCACGGCGCTCACCGTGCCGGGTGATCTCCGCGCGAGCACCGCGCAGGTGCGCCTCTCCGCGGCCGACGCGGTGATGGGCACGCCGCTGTACATCCCGCCCGAGATCTGGCTGCGCGACAAGGCCTCCGAGCGCTCGGACCTCTACGCCCTGGGCCTCGTGCTCTACGAGCTCCTCACGGGACGTCTCCCCCACGCGGGCCGCGCCCGGGAGCTGCGGGTCGACGACGTGCTGCACCGCGACGCCGAGCCCGTGCGCGCGGTGTTCCCCGACGTGCTCCCGTCGTTCGCCGCGGTGGTGGACCAGTGCGTGCGCCGCGCGCCCGCCGCGCGCCCCGCGTCGGCGATGGAGGTCGCCGAGTCGCTGGAGCGCATCTGCACGCTCTTCGTGCAGCGCCCCGAGGCCGCGCGCTCGCTGCGCGAAGACACCGACGCCGAGGCCCTCGCGGCGTCGATGAACCGCTGCCTGACCGCGGGCGATCGCCTGGTGACCCGGGTCTACGAGCGCCTCTTCGCCGCCCGCCCCGAGGCCCGGGCGATGTTCCCCGACACCATGAACGGCCAGCGCGAGAAGCTCCAGCACGCGCTGCGCCTCGCGGTGGAGTCCCTCGAGGACCTCCCGCGGGTGGAGCCCCTGCTGCGCGACCTCGGGCAGCGCCACGCGTACCTCCGCCTCGAGGCGCGCGACTACGACGTGCTCGGCGAGTGCCTCCTGGGCGCGCTCGGCGAGGTCGACCCGGCGTGGTCCCCCGAGCTCGCCGGCGCGTGGGCCCGGGCCTACACCTTCGTCGTCGTCGCGATGCGCCGCGGCGAGGCGAACGAGTCGCGCGATCACACCCAGACCGGGAGCCAGTCGGGCGATCCCCGCGCGCCGCG
>JBILLI010000687.1:0-4169 GCA_044376155.1 Polyangiales bacterium | reverse complement strand
CGGCAGCCGCGAGACCTCTGAGCTCGCCGTGATGCTCGACACCTTCCTGCCCCTCGACCTCACCGCCGAGGCCGGGGCCATCGAAGACCCGCGCTACCACGCGTCCTTCATCGAGTGACCCCTGCCCCCCCCCTTGTGCGCGTCCGCCGTGGCGCGTAAGGGAGCGGGTGGTGCCGGACGATCGCAGGAGCCACGCCAGCCGAGACCCGAAACACACCGATACGGTGCTGGCAGAGGTGGATGGCAATTTTGAACACCCCCCGGGCTCGATGCGCCCCGCCTCGGTGCGCTTCGACGACGACGGGGTCATGGGCCGCGGCGGCATGGGCAGCGTCCACCGCGTGGTCGACAGGGAGCTCCACCGCCGCGTGGCGATGAAGGTGCTCCACGACGCGCTCGAGTCCAACGACGACGCCGTGCAGCGCTTCATCGCCGAGGCACGCATCACAGGTCAGCTCGACCACCCCCACATCGTCCCGGTGCACGAGCTCGGCGTCGACGCGACGGGGCGGCACTACTTCGTGATGAAGCTCGTAGTCGGCCGCACCCTCGAGGCGGAGATCTACGACGGCGACGCGCTGCCCTTTCGCAGCGGCCGACTCGACACGCTCATCGACGCGCTGCTGAAGGTCTGCGACGCCGTAGCCTTCGCCCATGACCGCGGCGTGGTGCACGGCGACATCAAGCCGCAGAACATCATGGTGGGCACCTTCGGGCAGGTCTACCTCATGGACTGGGGCATGGCCCGGGCCGACCAGCAGTCCGAGGTCGTCGGCGAGGTGATCTCCGACCCCACGGGGGTGGGCGACCCGCGGCGCTCGGTGGTGCGCAGCAGCGGTCGTCGGGCGCTGGTGGGCACGCCCGCGTACGCCGCGCCGGAGCAGTCGTCGGGGCAACGCACCGACATCGACGCGCGCACCGACGTGTACCTCCTCGGCGGCGTGCTCTACGAGATGCTCACGCGCCACACCCCGCACGGCGGCGGGACCTACTGGGAGACCGTCTTTCGCTCCACCCGCGGCGACGTCACCCCGGTGGAAGAGAACGTCGCCGAGGGAGACTTTCCCCCCGCGCTCGCGCGCATCGCGATGAAGGCCCTCGCGGCCGACCGCGACGAGCGCTACGCCTCCGTCGCCGCCTTGCGCGCCGACATCGAGCGCTACGTGCGCGGCACCGACCGCTTCGTGATCCGCCGCTGGGAGGCTGGGGAGCTCATCGTGCGCGAGGGCGACGTCGGCGGCACCGCGTACATCCTCACGAGCGGTCGGTGCGAGGTCTTCAAGACCATCGACGGCCGTCGGCGCACGCTGCGCCACCTCCTCGCGGGCGACGTGTTCGGCGAAACCGCAGTGCTCACCGACCGGCCCCGCAGCGCCAGCGTCGAGGCCCTGGAGCCCGTGACGGCCGTCGAGCTCACGCGCGAATCCATCACCGAACAGCTCGGCGCCAACGCCTGGCTCGGCCGCTTCGTGCGCACCCTCGCCGAGCGCTTTCGCGAGATCGACGCGCGGCTCACCGAGCTGGAGCAGTCCGGCGGCGAGCGCTGAACGCGCAGCACGCGTGAGCGGTTTACTCGCCGGGTGAACGGTTTACTCGCCGGGTGAACGGCGTCCCCGTACGGCATGGACAACGGCTCAGTTCGGGCGAAGCAGCCCGCGCAGTTCGGCGACCTCGATGACGTACTGCGCGGTGCAGTAGTCACACGCGATCTCCAGAGGCTTTCCGTCGGCGATCATCGCCTCGATCTCGTCGCGCCCCACGGTGGCCATCGCCTGCAGCAGGCGCAGGCGGTCACAGCGGCACTGATAGCGCTGCGCGTCGCGGGCGAGCGGGGTGAAGGGCATCTCCGCGAGGAGCATCCCCATCACGTCATCCGGCGCGGTGGACCCCTCCTGCAGCGACGCCATCGTCGGAAAGTCCTGCAGCCGCGCGGTCATCATCGCGAGCGTGGCCTCGTCGAGCTCGGGCAGGAGCTGCACGAGGTAGCCCCCCGACGCCAACACCACGTCGCCCTCGACCCGCGTCGAGACCGCGAGCATCGACACCACCTGCTCGCTCTCGTGCAGGTAGCGCATGAGCGCGTCCGACACGCCCCCCGCCTCGTCCACGCGCACGATGCCCTGCTGCACGCCGCCCTTGGGGAGCGTGCGCATCATCTGCAGCCGCGCGCCGTCGCGCGTGCGCGACCCCTCCCCGGCCCGCTGCACCAGGCCGCGGGTGCCACCGTCGGGGTGCGAGTCGGCGACGAACGCGCCCCCGGCGACGCCCTGCAGAATCCCCTGCACCCGCAGGTCGGGCGACATCGTCTCGCGGATCATCACGGTGCCCGCGATGAGGTCGCCGAGCCAGCGGGCTTCGTCTCCCACCGCACGCTGCGCGGCGACGGCCGCCCGCACGGTCTGGGTCACATCGACGACGATCACGCGCAGCGAGCCGTCGTTGGTCATGGCACGAAGGGAGAGGTCCTCGGATTCGCTCACGGTTGTGCTCGCTTACTAGCACGCTGGCGCGTCGCCCGCGGCGCTGTATCGTTGCCGCCACGTCGCGCGCCCTTCGCGCACGCCGCGCCCTCATCGGAGGTCCCCTCATGCCCCGTCGTCCGACATCGATCCCCGGAATGCTCCTGCACCTCGCGCGCCTCGATGCGGCGCGTCGCCCCCGCCGCTGGCGCATGGCCGGTCTGGGCGCCCTCGCCCTCGGCCTCGCCGCCCCCATCGCCCTCCGCAGCCCGACCCCGCCCACGCCGCCCCCCGCGGCCCATCGCCCCGCCCGCACCGTGCTCGTGGCGGGCGGTCAGTGCGCGCGAACCGGCGCGTTCTGCGCGAGCGACCTCACCTGCGGCCGCGGCGACCGCTGCGTCGACGCCACGGGCCTCAGCGCCCGGCTCATGGCCTCGGTGCGCGACGACGCCGACGCCTGGATCTCCCCCACCCTCACCGCCACCAGCGACGGCTGGGCCCTCGCCTTTCTCGGCATCGAAGACGAGCGCCTGGACATCTGGTTCGCGCGTCTCCAGGGCGACGGTCGGCGCGTGGGCAACGCGCGTCGGCTCACCAACGCCGACTCGGTGAAGCTCATGCCCGACCTCGCCGCGGGCGCCAACGGCTTCGCCCTCGCGTACACCGAGATCAACGAAGACGCCGTCGCCACGCGCCTCCAGCGCCTCGGCGCCGATGGGGCCGCGCAGGGCGCGCCCGTGAACCTCGGCAGCGACAGCTTCAGCTTCGGCGGCCGCGTCGCGTGGAACGGCCGCGAATACGCCGCGGCCTGGTACGGCATCTCGGCCGTGACGCAGATGAGCGCGAAGCTCGCGCGCTACGCGCCCGATGGCACCCGCGTGGGCGGTGACAGCACCCTGCACAGCCGCTTCGCGGCGACGGGCACCCTCGGCCTCGCGTTCACGGGCGACGCCTACGGGATCGCCTTCAACACCTTCATCCCGCGCGAGGAGCGCTCCGAGACGCTCTTCCTGCGCGCGGGCGCGGGCGGCGAGGCGTCGGCGCCGCTGAAGGTCGCGCAGCGCCGCGAGCGCTGCGGCAGCGCGGCCCTCGCGTGGAGCGGTCGCAACTTCGGCATGGTGTGGGAAGACGAGCTCTCGGCCGAAGACGACGACACGCCCCTCGACCGCCTCTCCTTCGCGGCGGTGTCGCCCGGTCGCGTCGACGTGCCGCGCCGCGACCTCACCCAGCGCAACCGCTTTCAGGTGCAGCCCGTGATGGCCTTCGGCGGCGGGGTCTACGCCCTCGCGTGGACCACCATCGGCGACGACGGGCTCGACGTGTGGCTCGCCCGGCTCGACAGCGAGGGCAAGCTCCTCGGCACGCCGCTGCAGGTGACCCGCAACTCCATGGGGCTGCTCCCGAGCCTCGCGTGGAACGGCCGGGAGTTCGGCATCGCCTGGACCGACGTGCGCGGCGGCGGCATCGACGTGTGGTTCGCGCGCTACGACGCGCAGGGTCGCCGCGTGGGCGAAGAGGTCCGGGTCTCGCCCTGACAGCCGCGTTCGGAACGTAGTAGCGTCGCCCCCGCATCGGCGCCCCGCAAGCACTCGCGCGCGGCGCCCCCTTCACATCGGTTCGCTCAGGAGGTCGAGGATGTCGTCTCGTAGGTCGAGGCCGGCGCGCACCGCGCAGGCCCGTCGCGCGCTACCCCTGCTCGCGCTGTTCGCG
>JBILLI010000962.1:0-2719 GCA_044376155.1 Polyangiales bacterium | reverse complement strand
CGTCGCAGGCACTTCGCGAATCGACGTGACCTCAAGGGAGAGCAGGTCGCCGTCGATGGGCTCGAAGCGACGGTTCACCTCGGGGCGCTCAGACCGGAGGCGCTCCGTGACGCTGGAGGCACCGCGGTGGTCCTTCCACACCGCGTGCAGCGTGTGGAGCTCGCTTCGGGCGGCGACGGTGAGGGTCCAGTGGGGGTTCCGCGTCACGCAAGGCTCGCCGCGGACCTCGCGCGCGACGCCGTCGGGCTCATGCCGCGAGAGCGACGCCACGACGTCGAGCGAGGAGAGGAGGTACATCACACCGCTGGCGATGTGCGGTGACGACGTCGCCCAGGAGAGCTTGCCGTCTGACACCGTCCCGTCTCCGAGGAGGTATCCCCGAAGAAAGGCCAGGCGATGCTCCCGCGACGCCGAGAACACCAGGTCGGGGACGCGCTTGCTCAAGCTGTCGACAGCGTGGAAGCCGAAGACGTGCTGCCACGCGAGGGTCGCCACGCGGTGCACCAGCTTCATCTCGCCGACGCGGCTGTCGTACTCGTAGGCCGCCGGATCGAGGCCGAAGACCTTCACGAAGGCGTCGCGGATCTCCTGGGCGAAGGGGCTGTTGGAGGGTCCAACGGCCACCCGCACCCCGTTGCGATCGGAGCACGAACCCTCGGCGAGGTAGAAGCCGAGGAGGGTCATCAGGGAGCCATCCACGTTGACCCAGCGCGAGATGCCCTTGTGCGCGTAGTGCTCCGGGGTGAGCGCAAGGTCGTCACGGTCGCTGAACCACGCGAGGTCCTCGGCGTCGAGCGACGACAGCCGCACGTAGGGGCGCACGCGATTCGTCGGAGCGCCGCGGTACTGCTCCTCCCACACCCGCTCCAAACGGCTGGGCCCCACGATGGCCCGCGCCATCACGGCGTCGACGTCGGCGCCGATGGCGGCGAGGTACGCGCGAAGATGCGTGACCGTGGGGCGCGAGCTGCCCTTCTCCCACCCGTAGAAGGTCACGGGCTGCCGCACGCCGATGGCCTCACAGAGCGCCGCGTTGCTGATGCCACGGGCGCGGCGCTGGGCGTACAGCTCCGCCCGCAGGGGCTCCGGGAGCTCCACCCGCGCCTCGGTGAGCGAGGGATTGTCGCCGTGCTCCGCGGTGACGCGGGCCTTGTACCAGTCCTCCACGGCGGGTCCACGCACCCACACCTGCGACGCCGCCTCGGGCACCGCGTGAAGCGCGCGCAGCAGGTCGACCCGAGCGGGGCCGTCGGAGGGGAGCCGCAGGGTGCGGGGCGCCACGAGCCGGTCGCCCACGCACAGCGCGTCGCCGCGCTTGAGCCGCACCTCGCCCTCCTCGTGCACGAACACCGAGTGGCTCGCGGTGACTTTCACAGATCGCCCATGCGCCGTCTTCACCTCGAAGAGCGCTTCATGGATGTCGTGTCGAATCACCGCGCGAATGGGGCGGAACCGCACCGCGTGGTCATCGAGCCCGAAGCACAGCACCTCGCCGAGGTCCTCGCCGACGACCCGCTCGACCCCGCCCTCGGGGGCGTGGTGTCGACGCAGCGCCGCGTCGATGAAGTCTCCGATGGTGACCATGCGCAGACCCTGACGGTCGCGCACGAACACGTGCTCCCCGCCGTCGACGCTCATGATGCAGATCTTGTGATATCGGAGCTTCTCGAGGTCCATGCGGGGCATCGCCATGCCGCCGCCCTCGTCGTCGTCCTTGTCGGCGCGAATGGTCACCCCGAGGGCGGTGATCAGCGTGCCGATCTCGGCGTTGCCGAGCATCTTCTCGAAGCGCACGCGCTCGACGTTGAGGATCTTGCCGCGCAGCGGGAGGATCGCCTGGTTCTTGCGGTTGCGCCCCTGCTTCGCCGACCCGCCTGCGGAGTCGCCCTCGACGATGTACAGCTCACACTGCGTGGGGTCTCTCTCCTGACAGTCCGCGAGCTTTCCAGGGAGCGTCGCGGCGTCGAGCACGCCCTTGCGCTGCACGAGCTCCCGGGCCTTGCGCGCGGCCTCTCGGGCCTGCGCGGCGAGCACGCCCTTCTCGACGATCTTCTTCGCGATCTGCGGGTTCTGGTCGAGGAAGGTGCCGAGCTTCTCCACCACGATGGCGCTGATCGGCGCCGTCACGTCACTCGACACCAGCTTCGACTTGATCTGGTTCTCGTACTGCGCCGCCGGGTGCCGCACGGAGATCACATAGGTGAGCCCCTCGCGCACCTCGTCGCCCGTCAGGGGCTGACCCTTCACCTCCTTCAGGAGGTTCTTCTCGGTCGCGTACGCGTTGATGGTCTTGGTGAGGCCGGTCTTGAAGCCCTGGAGGTGGTTGCCCCCGTCGCGCTGGTGGATGTTGTTGCAATAGGGCCAGGCGCCTTCGTAGAACGACTCGGTCCACTGCATGGCGATCTCGACCACCAGCGGGGCCTTGAAGGTGCCGCCCTCGCCCTTGAACTCCAGCTCCTGACGGCCCTCCAGGAAGATGGGCTCGGCGTGCACCGGGTTCTTCGCGGCGTTGAGGTACTGCACGTACTCCACGAGGCCGGTCTTCGACGCGAAGGTCTCGGCCTCGGGGCCGCGGCGGAGATCAACCAGCGTGAGGGTCAGCCGGGGGTTCAGGTACGAGATCTCCCGCAGGCGGTTCGAGAGGACCTCGTACGAGTACTCCGTCATCGAGAAGATCTCGGCGTCGGGCTTGAAGGTCACCGTGGTGCCCGTGCGGTCG
>JBILLI010000685.1:0-4180 GCA_044376155.1 Polyangiales bacterium | reverse complement strand
ACAACGTCGACGCGCGCGAGGTCGCGCCCGCGCGCACCGAGGTTCAGGCGTCTGGCGAGCTGCGCGTCCCCCTCCCGGGGCCGTCGGTGCTCACGGTCACGCTCCGCCGCGAAGGCTGACCGCGCCGCGCGAGGCCCGCCCGCGGCTCACCCGTACTTGCGCTGGAGGAATCCCTCGATGGCGCGGAGCAGCCCCGGCACGTCGGCGTGCTCGGGCACGGAGATGCGGCAGATCTGCACGTTGTCTCTCTTCTGCGCGGCCTTCACGTCGGCCGAGAGCGCGCCCTGCGTCGACTCCTCGGGGTTGATCACATAGAAGTAGTCGGGGCGCCCGCCGCCCGTGGACTGCCCGTAGCTCACGCGGCTCTTCACCAGCGCGGGGGCCTTCTGCAGCAGCTCGTCGACGAACTCATCGACGAGGTCGGCGTGGGTCGTGGGCGCGGCGGGGAGGTAGAACGACAGCACGCCGCTGGCGAGGCCGCGGGCGATGTCGGCGCGGTCGATGGTGTAGAGCAGCACCTCGTGGCCGTGTCGCCGGAGCGCCGCGCGGATCCCCTCGGACAGGGCCACGGTGTTCTCGGCGATGCGGGCCATGCGCGGCGCGAGGTCGCGCAGGCCGTCGGCGAGGGCCGCGCGCTGCGTGGGCTTCGCGAGGGTGTCGACGTCGCGTCCGTAGGCGAGGGCGTCGGCGACGATGGCCTGCGCGGTGAGGTGCTCCCCCGCGAAGGCGACGCCGAGGGTGGCCTTGCCCTTGGTGAAATACTTCGATCCGCTCTTGAGGATCACGCACGGCCAACCCTGCGCGTAGGGCTGCGCGAGGAGCGGGAAGAGCGGCGCGAGGGTGGTGTCGGCGAGCACCGGGAGCTGCACGCCGTGCTTCGCCTCGTACGCGCGCAGGGCCGCGAAGAGCCGCGGAAAGTCGTGCACCTGGAGCTCGGGGTTGGTGGGCGTCTCGAGGAAGAGCACCGCGGGCGCGCCGGCGAGCGCGTCGAGGGCGGCGATGATGCGCTCCACGAGGGTGACGGTGTTGCCGTGGGCGTCGCGCGCGAGCACGGGCAGGGGCATGGGGTCGACGACACCGTCGCGCGGGAGGAGCTCGGCGATGAGCTGGCACGTGCCGCCGTAGCCGTTCTCGGCGTAGAGCAGCTTCACGGGGCGCGTGGCGTCGAGCCGTCGCGCGGCGGCGCTGAACACCGCGGCCTCGGCGGCGAGCCCGGTGTGAAAGATCGCGCTCGCACGGATCTCGGGGAAGAGCCCGCGGAGCAACCCCTCGCAGGTCTCGTGGGTGGCCTCGACGCGAGGCGACAGGGGCATTGCCGCCGCACGCGCGAGGACGTCGCGGGCGTCGACGGCGAGCAACGCCGCGGCCGTGCGCTTGCGAACGAGTTGGAGAGGCTTCGGCGCGATCACGTCACTCACGAGCAGCGTGACGCCGCCGCCCTCCACGGGGATCACCACCGCGTCGACGCCCTCGGCCGCGGGCGTGGGGGTCGCGTGGTCGCGCACGTGCACGGTCAGGGCACCACCGCGCGCGGGCGGAATCTCGCCGCGATGCCCCTCGTGCAGCTCCACGGAGGCCGCGCGGAGGGACCGCTTCTTCGCGTCGGAGAGGGGCAGCGGCGCGTCGGAGAAAATCCGCACGACGCGGGAGGGCGTCGCATACGCCTCGGCGATGGCGAGGTACGGCTTGGTGCAAGACGCGAAGGTGATGGCCCGACGCACCCCGTGCTGCGCCTGGAGCAGGAGCTCGACCACCGTCGAGAGCGGCTGCCCGAGGCGCGCGTAGTCCGAGGGCAGTCCGCAGTCGGCGAGGGCCGCGCGGAGCGACGCGGGGTCTCGCGGCGCGCCGGTGTTGAGGGCGTCGACGAGCGCGACGAAGCGCGTGACGAAGTCGTCTTCGTCGCGAAAGCGGTTGAGGTCGTAGGTGGTGGCCTCGGTGTGCCAGTCGTCGGGGGTCGCGCCGGGCGCGAGGATCGCGGGGAGCTGCGCGAGGAGGTGCGCGGCGAAGGCGGCGGGGAGCGGCGGGGTGGTCATGGCGCGGGGGAGCTTGAAGATCATCCCCGGGCGTGGGTCAAGCGCCGGGGCGCCGGGGCGGCGCGCGCAGACCGCGTGATCACCACACCATGATGTATTGACAGCCACCGCGCGCTCCGTCGATACCTTCTCGCGACCCACGACGGAGGGCATTTGCGACGGGATCAGCTCTCCCCAGGCACCCTCCTGGGCGGCGACTACGCGATCGAAGAGAGCCTCGCCGAGGGCGGCATGGGGGTGGTGTACACGTGCCGCCAGCGATCCACGGGGGAGCGCCGCGCGGTGAAGGTGTTGAGCCTCGAGGTGCTCGTCGACAGCGACCTGCAGCGCCGCTTCGCGCTGGAGTGTCAGGTGGGGTCGCGCATCCGTTCGGAGCACGTGGTGAAGGTGCTCGCCGCGGGCGTCGAGGGCGGCCGCACGCCGTGGATCGCGATGGAACTCCTGGAGGGCGAGACCCTCACCCAGCGCGTGGAGCGCGACGGGGCGCTAGACCTCGGCACGGTGCGCGCCCTCTTCGCGCAGCTCGGTCACGCGCTCACCGCGGCCCACGCGGTGCAGATCGCGCACCGGGACCTCAAGCCCGACAACGTCTTCATCGCGCGCTCCCACCGCGCGGACGTGGCGTTCACGGTGAAGCTCCTGGATTTTGGCATCGCGAAGGTGCGCGACGCGCTGACGCCGGGCACGACGCAGTTCGCCTTCGGCACGCCCTTCTGGATGGCCCCGGAGCAGTTCACCCCGGGCGCCGCCTGGCAGTCCGCGGACCTCTGGGCGCTGGGGCTCCTCGCCTACTACGCCCTCACCGGGCGGGTGTACTGGCTCGGCGCGCACGACCCGTCGCAGGGCGTCGCGGAGATGTTCGGCCCGACCTACGTGTCGGCGTCGCAGCGGGCGCGGGCGCAGCTCGGGAGAGACCCCTTGCCGCCCGGCTTCGACGACTGGTTCGCGCGCTGCGTGGCGCTCCGCCCCGAGGACCGCTTCGCGCACATCGGCGCCGCCCTCACCGCGTGGGACACCTTGAGCGCCGCGTCCTTCGCGCCCACGCAACCCCTGCCGCGGGCGCCGATCCCGGTGATTCCTCCGACGCAGCCCACGGCCGTGGCGCGCACGGCGCCCATGCGCACGGTGCCCTCGACCCCGCCGCCGGCGCCGGTTGTTCCGACGCACGCGCCCACGGAGCGTCTCCCCTCGCCCCGCCGCCCCGCGCTGCTGCGCACGGTGGCCCCATGGGTCGTGGCGCTCACGCTCGCGGTCGGCGCGGGCGCGGGCGCGGGCTGGATCTGGTTTCACCGCGACACCGCGGCGCCTCCGTCGACGGAGCTGCCGATGCCGCCGCCGGCGGACCCGCCGCCGACGCCCGAGGTCCGCCGCGCGGGGGAGTGCCTCCCGGGAATGGTCTGGATTCAGGGCGCGCGCGTGCGGATGAACAGCAGCGTCGAGCTCGACGTGGCGGGCTTCTGCATCGACCGCCACGAGGCGACGGTGCGCGACTACGCCGCGTGCGTCGACGCGGGTGGCTGCGTGCCGATCACGCGCATGTTGGGCGTGCGCACGCTGGGCAACGTGTGCAACGCGCGCATCTCGGGGCGCGAGGACCATCCGATCAACTGCATGACCTTCGACGAGGCCGCGCGCTACTGCGCGTGGCGCGGCGCGCGGTTGCCGCGCAGCAGCGAGTGGGAGCTCGCGGCGGAGGGCTCTCCCGCGCGGAGCTATCCGTGGGGCGAGGCGCTCCCCGACGCGACGCGGTTGAACGCGTGCGGACTGGAGTCGCCCGAGCGCGATCGGTACGCGCAGACGTACCTCGAGCAGGACGCGTGGCCCACGACCGCCCCGGTGGGCTCGTTCCCAGGCGGCGCGACGCCCGAGGGGGTGCACGACCTCCTGGGCAACGCGTGCGAGTGGGTGCAGGACGACCGCCCGCGCAGCGACAGGACGCAGCTGTTGCGCGGCTCGGGGTTTCTGGATCGCCCGGAGCTGAGCACCCAAGCGCTGCTCGCGCGTCCGCCGGGCTACGAAGGGCGGAGCAACGGCGTGCGATGCGCGCGGTGAGGTGGGGCGTCAGGGTGGGAAAGCGCGCGTAGTTGCGGTATATCGCTCTCGCCGGAGGTCGCGCTGGTCGCGGCGTCAGGTGTGTAGAGGAGTGG
>JBILLI010000129.1:0-13444 GCA_044376155.1 Polyangiales bacterium | reverse complement strand
GCCCGCGACGTCGCATCCCTCGCCGTCGGCGCGGACGGGCGCGTCTTCGACGGCCGCCACCCGCGCGTCGCTCTCGAGCCCGAGGGAGTCCATGGCCACGAGGCGCACCGTGGGGGCGGAGAGGTCGTCGACGCGCGCGTCCGCTTGCGCGAAGGACACGGTCGGTGTCGTGGTGTCGCGCGCGTAGACCCACCACGGGAGCGCACCGGGGCGCGGGCCGCCGCGGTGGGAGGCCGCGGTCACCTGCACGCGGGAGAAGTCCCGGTCCTCGTCGTGCGCCTCGCCGATCACGCGCAGGGTGCCCGCGCCGCGCAGCACCCGTACGTCACCGAGGGTGGGTCGTCGCCCTGGCACACAGACGCTCGCCGACTCGTCGCCTCCCTCGGGCACCGTGCAGCGCGAGCCCATCGCACACGCGCGTTCGGGGTCGAAGCACCCGCGGTCGGGCTGTTGCGTGGCGCGCAGGGTCCAGGCGCAGCGGCCGGCGCACCCGTCGGCGAGGAGCAGCACCTCCTCGCCCGCGTCGAGGCGCAGGGTGACCCTCAACGGTTGGGCGAAGGGGTCGCCGCCGTGAAAGTTCAGGTAGGGCACACACGCGCGCTCGACGCCGCCGTTCGCGCACGAGGACCGCGCGGCGAGGCTCCAGAGCTGGTTGCCCTGGGCGGCGAAGGTCCAACGACCGGTGCGGGGCGCGCGAAAGCGGGCGTGCGCGTCGCCGCCCATCCCCCACGTGTCGGCGCAGGCGTTGCGGCTGCGGTCACTGCGGGTCTGCAGCACGAGCGTCGGCCCCGCGGACGCCCCCTCGCCCGCTTCGAGGACGGGCGCATCGTCGTCGAGGCACACGGCGCTGTCGCGTGGCGAGACCGGGACGTCGGTCGCAGGGCGCGCGACGTCGGGCGCGCGCGGAGAGGGTGCATCGCCGGGCGCGTCGGTCGTGGTCGAGAGCACGGCCGCGTCGGTGGGCGGCGCGGCGTCGGCGATGGGGTCCACGGGCCCGACCGGAGAGACCGTGGCGCTGCATCCGAGGCCGAGGGCGATGAGGAGGGCGACGAGCTTCACGGAGGGAAAGTGGCCGTGGGCGGGACCGCCCGTCGGAGATTCCCCCATGAGCGTCGCGGGGGTGTACGTCGTGCCTGCGCGGGGGGATCCTCGCGCCGAGACGAGCGCCCATGGAGCCCACACCTGAGACACCCGTGAATCTGGGCCCGCGCAGGGTGCTCCTCGACCGCCACCCCTTTCGCCCGGCGCCCCTGGGCTTGACCGCCCTGGCCATCGCCGTGACCTGCGCGCTGTCGTTGCTGGTCAGCCCGGGCCTCGCGGTGCTCGTCTATGGCACGCCCCTGGTCTTCGCGTGGTGGAGCGCGACGCGACGTCGCGACGCCGCGGTGCGGGTCGAAGACGGCGCGCTCTGCTTCGAGGAGGCGTCGCGGACGTGGCGGATACCGCTGGCGCGGCTGCAGGCGGGCTACATCGCGCGCGGCCTCGCCGAGACCTACGCGACCTTGGAGCTGCGCGGCGGCGACACCGTGCGCATCACCGCCGCCGACGAGGCCGACGCCCGCGCCGTGCTCACCTCCGTCGGTCGTGACGTCGCGCAGCTGCGCACGGTCTACCGTCGGAGACGGATCTTCCACCAGCTCCTCGCGTGGATGCTCTCGCCGGTCGCGGGCGGCCTCGCGGCCACGATGGTCGCCCCCGTCGCGGCGTCCCTCGGGCTCCCCGCGGTGGTGTCGGGGACCCTGGTGTTCCTGTGCGTCACCGCGATCTTCGGGGTGGTGGTCCCGCCGAGGCTGAACGTCACGCTCGGCCGCGACGGCATGGCCATTGGCGGACGGCTGGGCACGCGCTTCATCCCGTGGTCCGAGGTCACGCGGGTGGCGCCGGGCGATGGGAGCGTCGTGGTCAGGCTCCAGGGGGGTCGCGCGGTGTCGGTCTGGTGCAACCCCGACGACCGCTGGGTGCAAGAGGCCGTGGTCGACAACGCCAACAGCGCCCTGGCGACCCACCGCGCGGCGCAGCAGCGCGCGCTCGACATCGCCCTGCTCGACCGCAACGGACGCAGCGTCGAGGCGTGGCGCAGCGCCCTCCGCGCCCTCGCCGAGACCGCGGGCGACTACCGCTCCGCCAGCGTTGACCGCGACCGCCTCGAGGCCGTGCTCGCCGACCCCTCGGCGACCTCCGAGCGGCGCATCGCCGCCGCGCTCGCGCTCGCATCTCACGAAGAAGGCCGCGCGCGCGTGCGCATCGCCGCCGACGTGAGCGCCGCCCCCGCGGAGCGCGAGGCCCTCGGGCGCATCGCCGCGGGTGACGACGACCTCGCCGCGGTGGAGGCCGCGCTGGCCGAGCGGCGCTGACCCTGCGCAGGTGTGCCCGCCGTGTACGCTCCGGCCCAAACGACAACGGCCCCGGAGATCACTCTCCGAGGCCGCTGTACTTCACTGCTCCGACTGTAGGACTCGAACCTACGACCCGGCGGTTAACAGCCGCCTGCTCTACCGACTGAGCTAAGTCGGAATGGAGGCGAAGTGGTAGCCCGCACCCTTCACCCTGTCAAGCACACTTCTGCCCGCCGAAGAGATTTCTCTCCCGGGGCGCCGCGCCGTCGCCGTCGCATTTGCATCGTAGCTGTGGCATACACGCGCTCCCTTTTCGCCGCCCCACGCGGCGCGGCGCGTGCGCCCCACCCATCGCGGGCGGCGCCCCTCACGGAGACTTCGCATGACCTCGAACGGCGAGAACACCCCGGATCCGCAGACCGACACCGCCTCCGCGGACGCAGCCCCCGCGGCGGAGGCGCCTGCGGCCCCGGCGGCGCCGGCGCAGCGCGCTGACGATCACGACGACGACAACGTCGGCAACCGCATCACCGCGCCGGACCTCACCGCGCACGACGACGACGACTCCGTCGGGCCGGGCAACGCTGTGCCCGTGGAGTCCCTCCCGGGGGACGACATCGGCAACCGCGCTGACGCGCAACCCGCTGCGCCGCAGGGCGATGCGGCGCGTCCCAAGGGCAAGCGGGCGAAGGGTCCGCGTCCCGAGGGCGGGCGTCCCGAGGGTGGGCGCCCCGAGGGTCCGCGGCGTGACAACAAGCCGCCGCGCCCCGAGCCCGTGCACCGCGCGTTCAAGACCGGCGACAAGGTTCGCGCCAAGATCGTCGAGGTCGGCGCCGATGGTGTCATCGCCGACCTCTGGGGCAAGGAGCGCGGGGTGCTCGACCGCCGCGAGCTCGCCGAAGACAACCCCGACCCCAAGGTGGGCGACGCCGTCGACGTGGTGGTGCTGCAGGACGGCTCCCGCGGCGGCAGCCTGGTGGTCACCCGCGACCCCGCCCGCGCCGACCGCGCGAAGGAGATGATCGTTCAGGCCTTCAACGCGGGTGAGCCCATCGAGGCGCTCATCACGGGTCACAACAAGGGCGGCCTGGAGCTCGACATCGGCGGCGTGCGCGGGTTCTGCCCCACCTCGCAGGTCGACGTGCGGATGCACTCCGCCGCGGAGCTGCAGGCCTTCACCCTGAAGCGCGAGCTGTTCCGCGTGACCCAGGTGATCGACGGCGGCCGCGAGGCCGTGCTCTCCCGCCGCGCCCTGCGCGAGGGCGAGGTGCGCGAGCGCGCCGCCGAGGCCGTGAAGGCCCTGAAGGTCGGCGACAAGGTGAAGGGCATCGTGGTCGCGGTGCGCGAGCACGGGCTCTTCGTCGACCTCGGCGGCGTCGAGGGCCGCGTGCAGCTCTCGGAGCTGTCGCACGACCGCGGCGCCCGCCCCCACGACGTGGCGAAGGTCGGCGACGAGATCGAGGCCATCGTGCTCCGCATCGACGTGGTGCAGGCGCCGCGGCCCGAGAAGGAACACCCCGAAGCCCCTGCGGCCGAGGCGGTTGAGCCTCCTGCGGCCGAGGGCGCCGAGGCTCCTGCGGAGGGCGCCGAGGCTCCCGCGGAGGGCGGCGACAAGCGCGGCGACAAGCGCGGCGACAAGCGCGGCGACAAGCACAAGGCGCAGCGGTTCACCCGCCTGCCCGAGGGCACGCCCCGGGTGGAGCTCTCGCGCCGTCAGGCCGAGGCCGACCCCTGGGCCGACATGCACAAGCGCTACCCCGTGGGCAGCGTGCACAAGGGCCGCGTGGCCCGCATGCAGCCCTTCGGCGCGTTCATCGAGCTCGCCAAGGGCGTCGACGGGCTGCTCCACGTGTCGGAGATCAGCGACAAGCGCATCGAGCACCCGAACCAGGTGCTGCAGGAGAACCAGGAGGTCTCCGTGCGGGTCACGAAGATCGACCGCGGTCAGCGCCGCATCGGTCTCGCGATCATCCCCGAGGGTGTGACCGAGGAGATGCTCAAGAGCTCGGTGCAGCCGCGCATGGGCATGGTCACCACCGCCAAGGTCGTCGAGCACGACGGCATCGGCGTGTGGCTCCAGCTCGCGAACGTCATCGGCAAGGCCGGGCGCGCGCTGATGCTCCCGGGCGACACCAACACCCCCCGGGGCACCGACCTGCGCAAGGCCATCCCCGCGGGCAGCGACGTGAAGGTGAAGATCGTCGAGGCCGACCGCGGGCGCATTCGCGTGTCCATCAAGGCCGCCCTCCAGGACGAGGAGCGTCAGGCCTACAAGGCCTACCAGCAGCAGGCGAACTCCACCTCGGTGGGCGTCTCGCTGGCCGACAAGCTCCGCAAGCTCAACCTCCCGCGGTGATGCGCGCGGGGGCGGTCCTCGCGGCGCTGCTCGCGCTCTCGAGCTGCCGCCGCACGCGCCCCCCGCCCGACCCGGGTGACCCGCCGTCCCCCGGGGTGCCTCGCCCTCCCGCTCTCACGCCACCGCCCGCGCCGCCCGCTGCCCCCTGGTGCTGGCGCGCGCTGCCCCACGCCGACGTGCGCGCCCTCGACGCGCAGGGGGCGGTGTGGTCCGTGCGCGGCACGCACCTCATCGACGAGACGCACTCCTCGGCGCTGGAGCTGCAAGCGGACCTCCCCTGCCCCATGGCCCCGGCCTGGGCCCTGGCGTTCGACGCCGACGACCGGGGCTACGCGCTGCTCGGCTCGCGCTTCTACGTGCGCGCGGGGCGCAACGACACCTTTCGCCTCACGCCCCTGTGCACCAACGTGGGCGGCACGCCGTGGTCCGCGCTGCGCGCCCGGGGCTTCGGGCTCGTGACCACACCGCCGAGGGCGGGCGGCCGCGCGCTGCTGCTCACCAACGACCCCCAGGGGGCCATGGGCTGGTACGCCGTCACCGCCCTCGAAGAGACCATCACCCACGCCGTGCTCGACGAGGACCGCTCCATGGCCACCCTCTCCGCGGGCGGCCACCTCGTCGTCGTGGACCAGCGCCGCATCGTCGCGGGCGAGGTGCTCGCCACGCGCAGCGAGACCTTCGCGGGGCTGCGCCGCACCCCCGCGGGCGTGGTGGCCTGGCGCGACGCCTCGCCCACCCTGCGCGTGGTGGTGGGCGCCGACACCGTGGGCGGAGAGTTCGCGCGCCTCGAAGGCAGCCATCCCGCGTCGCGCACCCTCGCGGTGATGCGCCTCGACCTCGCGCGCCTCGTGGCCGTGACCGACCGCGGGGTGGAGCTCTCCAGCGACAACGGATCCTCCTGGTCGTCGGTGCTCACCCGCCCCATGACGGCCGACGACGGCGCCCGCGCCGCCGCGGGGTGGCTCCCCCAGCGGCACCCCGCCGTCGCCCTGCCCGACGGCCTCGCCACCGACGATTGTACGCCCTCCCACGATCTCCCCGACGGGTCCGCGCCGTGATCGACGTGCGCTCGGTGGACGTGGTGGTCATGGGCGGCGGCCCCGCGGGGAGCGTCACCGCCGCGCTCCTCGCGCAGGCCGGGGCCTCGGTGGTGGTGGTGGAGCGCGAGCGCTTCCCGCGGCTGCACCCGGGCGAAGGGATCGCCCCCGGGAGCCTCGCGGTGCTTGACGGCCTCGACCTCCGCGCGCCCCTCGCCGACCGCTACACCCTCCGCGGCGGCACCCGGGTCACGTGTGCGCGCACGGGGCGCACCCAGCGCTTCGCCTACGACGACGCCTACGCCGACCTCGGCCCGGGCTTCATCGCCCCCCGCGCGCACCTCGACGACGCCCTGCTGCGCCGCGCCGCGGAGCTCGGCGCCGAGGTGCTCACCCCGGCCTCCCTCGAAGACGTGCTCTTCGAAGGCGGACGCGCCCGCGGCGTACGCATCTCCCTCCCCGACAGCACCCGCCTGGGCTTCGTCGCGCGGGTCATCGTCGACGCCACCGGGCAGGAGTCTCTCCTCGCCCGCCGCCTCGACGCGCGCGAGCCCATCGCGGGCCTCGACCGCGCGGCGATGTTCGCGTGGTGGCAACACGCCGCCCGCCACGAGGGCGACGAAGAGGGGGACCTCGAGGCCGTGGTCACCCCCCACGGGTGGATCTGGCACGCGCCCCTCCCCGGCGTGGTGAGCTCCGTGGGCGCGCTGTGCTCCCCCGCGTGGACGCGCAACCGCCAGCGCGGCGAGAGCACCGACGACTTCTACGCCCGCACCCTCGACGACGCCGCCCCCGTGCGGGCGATGGTCCGTCGGGCCACGCGGCTGACCCCCGCGCGGGCGCAGTCGGGCTTCGCGTTCACCGCGCCGCGACGCGCGGGCGACGGATGGGTGCTCGTGGGTGACGCCGCGGGCTTCGTCGATCCGCTCTTTGACAGCGGGATGCACCTCGCCATCGGGGGTGGCGCCGAGGCCGCCCGCGCGGTGCTCGACGCCCTCGCGGCCGACGACGTCTCCGCGCAGCGCTTCGCCCGCTACGCCGCCCGCGTGCGCCGCGCCACGGAGCTGTACGCCGGACTCACCCAGGCGTTCTACGCGGGCACGCTCCCCGACGCGATGTTCGAGGCCCGCACGCGCGCCGCGCGACAGCCGTGGGCGTCGATCCTCGCGGGGGATGTCTTCGGCGAAGACCCTCCGTGGCGGGCGGCCCTGCGCGCGCGCTTCCCCCTGAAGCACTGATGCGCGTGCGCGACGCCGTCATCCGTTGGTGCACCGACAGCGCGGTGAACCTCGCGGTGATGCGGGTGAGCGTCGGGGCGGTGGTGCTCGCGATGCAGGAGATCCACACGCTCTCGGTGGAGGCGACGCGCGTGCCCCTCGCGGTGCGCACCGCCCCCGCGGGGTGGCACTGGGCGATGCGCGCGCTGCCCGTCACGCCCTCGCTCGCGGAAGGGCTCCGCGCGGTGGTGCTGGTCTCGGCCCTCACGGGCACCCTCGGGCTGTTCTCGCGGAGCTCCTTCGCGGCCCTCACCCTCGCGGGCGCGGTGCTCTGGGCGCAGGCGATGACCCTCGGGAGCGCGATCCATCTGCACCACCTCCTGTGGCTCTCGGCGCTGCTCGCGGTGTCGCCCTGCGGTGACGCGATCTCGCTGGACCGCAAAGTGTTCCATCGCACGTCGGGCGCGCCCTCGGTGGCCTACGGGCTGCCGCTGCGCGCGGCGTGGATGCTCCTCGGCGCGGTGTACTTCTTCCCAGGGCTCTGGAAGTTGCGCACCAGCGGCGCGCCGTGGGTGCTCTCCGACAACCTCCTGCTGCACATGCGGGCCAAGTGGTTCCAGATGCAGGGCTTCGCGCCGCTGTTTCGGGTCGACCGGTACCCCTGGCTCTGTCGCGTGGGCGCGGGGCTCACGGTGGCCTTCGAGCTGAGCTTCTGGCTGCTGGTGATCCCGCGGCGCACGCGCGGGTTCGCGGTGGTCGTGGCGCTGCTGTTCCATCAGGCCACCGACGCGTTCATGGGCCTGCGCTACCCCGCGCTGTGGTGCACCTACGCGCTCTTCTTCGACCTCCGGCGACCGCTGGGGAGGATCTTCGACGTCACCGAAACCCCTGGGCTGCAACGCGATGTGCGCGTCACGGGGGTGGTGGCGGCGGGGCTGCTGGCCGGGGCGGTGACCCTCGGGGCCCTGGGCGAGAGCGACGCGTGGCCCTTCGCGTGTTACCCGAAGTTCGACCGGCTGGGACCCACCGCCCTGCCCGTGCTGGAGGTCGTCGCGGTGACCGACGCGGGCGAGGTGCCCGTGCCCGACCGTGCGATGTTCCCCGCGGGGCGCACGCAGCGGTACTGGGCGCTGACGTGGTCCCTGATGGGCGCGCACCGCAGCGAGCGGGCGTCGAACGCGCGCTTCGCGGCGCTGTGGTCGAGCGTGGGGCGGCGCGCCGAGGTGCGGGCGGTGGTGGGTGACGCCCGGGCGGTGCGCTTCTACCAGTTGATCGCGAGCACCGACCCGGACCACCCCGCCGTGCTGCGCCGCACGCGGCTCGGCGAGATCACGGTGACGCGTCGCTGACCACGGGGATGCCGCGGTCGCGCAGGGGTCGCAGCACGCGGCTCTCGAGGCTGCGCGAGGCGAGGGCGAGGTAGGCGTCAGACTCCATCCAGCCCAGCGCGTGCGCGTCGCTCAAGACGGTCTTGGGGCGGTCACGAAGGTAGGCCCAGTTGCGCTTCACCATGCGGATGGTGTCGTCGGCGGCCTTCGCGAGCAGCGGCCGCGCGTCGTCGGGGAGCAGCGGGAGCGCCCAGTCGAGGAAGGTGAACCCGAAGGTGCCGTGGGCGGCCTCGTCGCGCACGATGATCCCGAGCACGCCGCGGGCGAGCGGGTGCGTCGCGGCGTGCCACGTGCCGCGCAGCATGGGGATCGACAGCGCCTCGCCCACGCAGAAGAAGCGCACCACGAGGTCGGCGCAGCGCAGCAGGGGGTCGAGCTCCTCGCGCGGGAGCGCCACGAGGGCGTCGGGGTCGTGGATGATCTCCACCGCGCCGCCGAGCTCCATCGCCATGCGCGCGCAGAGCTCGACGTGCACCACCTCGTCGAGGGGGAAGCGCGAGGCCATGGCGATGAGGTCGAGGGGCGCGCGGGCCTCGATGAGGCACTTCAGGGTCTGCGCGACGGCGACGCCGGTGCGGTACTCTTGAAACGCCGAGCGGGTCCACGAGGTGCGGGCGGCCTCGATGATCTCGGGCGCGTGGTCACCGAGGCGCAGGGTGCCCCAGGGGAGCGCCTCGACCTCGGGGCGCTGGCGGCGGTAGCGCTGCTCGATCTTGCCGCCGAGGAGCTCGAGCTCGAAGACCTCGGCGCCCACTCAGCGCCCCGCGTCGAGGGGCGGCGGGATGAGGTTCGCCACGGGCACGTCGCGGATCATCACCCCGTTGTCGACGGGGGTCACCACGTCGGGCGTGGGCTGGGCCACGTCGGGCGGCGGGAGGAGGTTCGCCACGGGCACGTCGCGCATCGTGGTGCCGTCGTCGGTGGGGGGCTGGACCACGTCGGGCGGCGGGATGAGGTTCGCCACGGGCACGTCGCGGATCGTCGTTCCGTCGTCGCGCGGGGTCTGCACGTCGCTGGGGGTCGGCGCGTCGTCGCGCGCGTCGCGCTCGACCTGCGCGTCGATGGGCGGCGCCACGAGGTTCGCGGTGGCGTTGGAGGCGCAGTCCAACTGGGAGATCGCGGACATCCCCGCGACCACGAGGAGCTTCTTGCCCAGCAGCGGACGACGCTTCGGTTGTTCAGGCATGTGCAAGTTCTTTCACGCGGTGCGGAGCGCGGTCAATCGGCGATAGGATCTTCTCGTGCCGCGGCGCGGGCGCCGGGCCGATGGAGGACTTTGTTCATGAGATCCCTACTTCACCGCTCCGCCGCGGCGTGGATCGCGGCGCTGGCGCTGGGCGTCGCGGGCTGCGGCTCCGACCCCGCCGCCGACGCCGGCGCCGACGCGCAGGCCGAGCAGGACGTGCAGACCGAGCAGGACGCACAGACCGAGCAGGACGCGGTCACATCCCCCGACGTCCCCGTGTCGCCCGATGTCCCTGCGGCACAAGACGTTCCGCTCGCGCTGGACGTGGTCACGGAGATGGACGTCGTCACCGACATCGACGCGGTGACCTCGCCCGACGTGGTGACCCCGCCCGACCTGCCCGCGGGCGACGCCGCCGGTTGCACCGCGGGCCAGACCGCCTGCGGCAGCGCGTGCGTCGACACCGCGGCCGACCCGATGAACTGTGGCGCCTGCGGCACGGCCTGCATGGCCGGCCAGGTGTGCAGCGCCGGGGCCTGCGGCACGCGGTGCGAGGGCGCCCTCACCAACTGCGGCAGCGCCTGCGTCGACGTGCGCTCCGACCGCGCCAACTGCGGCGCCTGCGGCCGCGCGTGCAGCGGCGGCGCGACCTGCTCCGCCGGGAGCTGCGTGTGCCCCGCGGGGCAGACCCTCTGCAGCGGCGTGTGCGTCGACCTCAGCGCGAGCCCGACGAACTGCGGCGCCTGCGGCACGGCGTGCGCGACGGGTCAGGTCTGCAGCGCGGGCGCCTGCGGCTCGTCGTGCGCGATGGGCCAGACCGCCTGCGGCGGCGCGTGCGTGAACACCCAGACCGACGCGACCCACTGCGGCGCGTGCGGCGTGCGCTGCGCCGGCGGCACGGCCTGCGTCATGGGCGAGTGCGCCTGCCCCGCGGGCCAGACCCGCTGCAACGGCGTGTGCGTGAACGTGCAGACCGACGCCGCGAACTGCGGCATGTGCGGCCGCGCCTGCACCACCGGGCAGCGCTGCGCCAACGGCGCGTGTGAGCTGGGCTGCCCGACGGGACAGTCCGTCTGCGGCGCGTCGTGCGTGAACCTCCAGAGCGACGCCGCGAACTGCGGCATGTGCGGCACCCGCTGCACCAACGGACAGACCTGCCAGCGCGGCGCCTGCGCCTGCCCCACGGGCCAGACGCTCTGCAACGGCGCCTGCGTCGACCTCGCCACCAGCCGCACCCACTGCGGCCGCTGCGGCAACCTCTGCGGCGGCGGGCTGAGCTGCATCGCGGGCCTCTGCGCCTGCCCCGCGGGCCAGGGCTACTGCAACGGCGCGTGCACCGACCTCCAGGCCAACCGCGCCAACTGCGGCGCCTGCGGGAACAGCTGCGGTTTCGTGCGCGTGTGCAGCGCGGGCATGTGCGCCACCTCGTGCCCCACGGGGCAGACCAACTGCAACGGCGGCTGCCTCAACCTCCAGACCAACGTGCGCAACTGCGGCGCCTGCGGCCGGGACTGCGGCACGGGCCAGAGCTGTTCCATGGGGCGCTGCGTGTGTCCCACGGGGCAGTCGTTCTGCAACAACGCCTGCATCAACACCCAGACCGACGTGCGCAACTGCGGCGCCTGCGGCCGCACCTGCGTCGCCGGGCAGAGCTGCATGGCGGGCGTCTGCGCGTGTCCCGCGGGGCAGACGCTGTGCGGCAACGCCTGCGTCGACACCCAGAGCAGCAGCGCGAACTGCGGCGCCTGCGGGCGCGCCTGCGCGGGCGGCACCACCTGCCAGGCCGGCCGCTGCCTCTGCCCCACCGGGCAGACCAGCTGCAACGGTCAGTGCGTGAACCTCCAGACCAACGCGACCAACTGCGGCTCCTGCGGAACCATCTGCCGCAGCGGCACGACCTGCACCGCGGGTTCCTGCGTGTGCCCCATGGGCGAGACCCTGTGCAGCGGCGCGTGCGTGAACCTCCAGACCAGCAACCTGCACTGCGGCATGTGCGGCACCCTCTGCCAGGGCGCGGGCGTGACCTGCATGGCCGGTCGCTGCGCCTGCCCCACCGGGCAGAACCTCTGCAGCGGCGCGTGCGTGAACCTCCAGACCAGCAACCAGCACTGCGGCGTCTGCGGCAACCTCTGCGCGGGCGCGAGCGTGAGCTGCATGGCCGGGCGCTGCGCCTGCGCCACGGGGCAGACCCTGTGCAGCGGGCGGTGCGTGAACACGCAGACCGACATCACGAACTGCGGCGCCTGCGGCACGCAGTGCAACCGCATGCAGCGCTGCCTCATGGGCGCCTGCCGCTGACCCCCCGCGCGCCGCGTGACCCGCGCGGCGCGATCCCCTACCGCGACAACGCGAAGCCCACCGTCGCCAGCGCCGAGTGCACCAGCAGCATGCGCGCGGTGGCGCCGAGCAGCGGGTTCAGCGCCTTGCCCTGCGTCCCGCTCACCGCGCGGGTGAGGCGCATCGCCGCGGGGAGCGTGAGCAGCGGCAGGGCCATCCACGGCGCGTTCAGCGAGACCGCCAGGGCCACGGGCACGGCGAGCGCGAGGGCCCACAGCGCGGCGTACTCCACCACCCCGAAGCCCCGGCCGTGGCGCACCACCAGCGTGCGCTTGCCGGCCTTCACGTCGGTCTCGTGGTCGCGCACGTTGTTCACCACGAGCACCGCGGTGGCGAGGGCGCCCACGGGGACGGCGGCGGCCCAGGCGGTCCAGGGCACGTCGCCCACGGCCACGAGGGCGGTGCCGCACACGGCCACGAGGCCGAAGAACACGAACACGAACACGTCGCCGAGGCCGTTGTACCCCAGCGGATACGGACCGCCCGTGTACGCGACGCCCGAGGCGATGCTCGCGAGGCCGATGACCACGATGGGCCACCCCGCCACGGCCACGAGGTAGACCCCCGCGAGGGTCGCGAGGACAAACGACGCGACCATGCCCCCGCGCACCTGCCGCGGCGTGAGCAACCCCGCTTGCGTGACCCGCAGCGGGCCGAGGCGCTCGGCGGTGTCGGCGCCCTTCTCGTAGTCGAAGACGTCGTTCGCGAGGTTGGTGCCGATCTGGATGAAGGTCGCGCCCAGCGCCGCCGCGACCACCGCGGCCCAGCGCACCCGCGAGGGTCCCACGGCGTGCGCCGAGGCGGCCGCGCCCACGAGCACCGGGGCGAGCGCCGCGGTGAGGGTGGCGGGGCGCGTCGCGAGGAGCCACACCCTCGCGGTCGAGGGCCGCTCGCTCACGCCCGGGGCCTCGGGGTCGCGACGTAGAGACACACCACGCCGAAGGTCATGGGCTGCACCGAGAGCACGTCGAGGCCGCTCTCGCGCATGACGTCCGCGAAGGCCGCGGGGCGCGGAAAGGCCGCGATGGAGCGGTGCAGGTAGCGGTACTCCTTGGAGCCCGAGAGCACCGAGCCCACCCACGGGACCACCGTGTGGATGTGAAAGCGCGCCATCGCCGAGAGCGGGCCGCCCTCGGGGTCCGACAGTTCGAGGATGGCGACGCGCCGCCCGGGGCGGGTCACGCGCGCCATTTCGCGCAGCGCCGCAGGGCGATCGACGACGTTGCGGATCCCGAAGGCCATGGTGATCCCGTCGACGCTCTGGTCGTCGAGGTCGAGCTTCTCGGCGGCGCCGAAGCGCAGGGAGATGCGCTCGGTGAGGCCCATCGCCGCGAGCTTGCGGTCGCCCACGGCGAGCATGTTGCGCGAGGGGTCCACGCCGATGACCTTCGTGCCCTCACGCCGCCGCGCCGTGAGGATCGCGAGGTCGGCGGTGCCCGTGGCGAGGTCGAGGGCGGTGTCTCCCGGGCGGAGTTCCAGGGCGTCGACGGTGCGTCGGCGCCAGCGCTGGTCGATGCCGAGGGAGATGATCCGGTTGAGCAGGTCGTAGCGCGACGCGATGCGGTCGAACATCTCGCCGCTGCCGTC
>JBILLI010000684.1:0-4193 GCA_044376155.1 Polyangiales bacterium | reverse complement strand
CCCGACAGACCGTGCCCGCGCCGCAGATGCGCCCGCAGATCCCGCAGTTCCTCGCGTCGGTGGCGAGGTCGGCGCACGCGCCGCTGCAGATCGACTGCCCGGTCGGGCACGCCGTGACGCAGCTCCCCGACGAGCACCGCGCGCTCCCGCCGGTGGGCGCCGCGCACGCGCGGTTGCACGCCCCGCAGTGCTGCAGCGAGGTGTACGTGTCCACGCAGACCCCGCCGCAATCACGGCGCGTGCCCGTGCAGTCGTTCGAGCAGCTCCCGAAGGAGCACCGCGCCGTAGACCCCGTCGGGGCGGTGCACGCGCGGTTGCACGCGCCGCAGTGCTGCAGCGAGGTGTACGTGTCCACGCAGACACCGCCGCAATCACGGCGCGTGCCGGTGCAGTCGTTCGAGCAGCTGCCGAAGGAGCACCGCGCCGTCGCGCCCATGGGGGCGGTGCACGCGCGGCCGCACGCGCCGCAGTGTTGCAGCGAGGTGTTCGTGTCGACGCACGCGCCGCCGCAGCTCACCGCGGGGAAGGTGCAGGTCGCGGTGCACGCCCCCGAGACGCAGCGCGCGGTGGTGCCCGCGGGCGCGGGGCACACGTTGCCGCAGCGGCCGCAGTTGTTCGCGTCGCTGCGCACGTCGACGCAGGTCGTGCCGCTGCACACGATGGCGCCCGTGCTGCAGAACACGCAGGCCCCGAAGCGGCACGCCCCGCTCGCGCAGGAGCGCCCGCAGGCGCCGCAGTTCAGCGGGTCAGACTGGAGATCCCGGCACGTGCCGTCGCAGAGGGACTGCCCGCCGGTGCACGCCGTCACGCACCGCCCGGCGCTGCACGCCTGCCCCGTGGGGCACCCCGCCCGACACGCCCCGCAGTTGTTCGCGTCGCGCTGCAGGTCGCGGCAGAGACCGCCGCCGCAGTCCGTGAACCCCGTCGGGCAGACGCCTCCCTGGGACTCGCAAGACCCCGCGAGGCACCGCTGCCCCGCGGCGCACGCGAGCCCGCAGCCGCCGCAGTGGCTGACATCGGTGCGCGGGTCGACGCAGCTCGCGCCGCAGCGGAGGGTGCCGGTCGGACACGTGGTCGATCCGCCCACGCAACGCCCCGACGTGCACTGCTCCCCCGCGGTGCACAGGAGGCCGCAGAGCCCGCAGTTCTGCGGGTCGGTGCGCGTGTCGACGCACGCGCCCGCGCACGCGGTGGTGCCGCCGGGGCAGGTCGTGGTGGGGGACTCGCAGCGCCCCGAGACGCACGAAGTGCCTGCGCTGCAGCGGTTTCCGCACGCGCCGCAGTTGGCCGGGTCGCGCGCGAGGGTGGCGCAGGTCGCGCCGCAGTTGGTCTCGCCGACGCCGCAGGTGAGGGCGCAGTTGCCCGAGGCGCAGAGCCATCCGGCGGCGCATCCACGGCCGCACTGGCCGCAGTTCGTGGGGTCGGCGCGAAGGTCGCGGCAGACGTCACCGCAGCGGGTGAAGCCCGGCGCGCAGGCCAGGGCGCCGGCGTCGGCCGCGGGGAGGTCGGGCGCGGCGGGCGCGTCGACGGCGAGGGGCACGTCGAAGGCGAGGTAGGCGTCGTCGGTGGGGGACGCGTCGTCCGGGGTCGCGGCGTCGTCGTCGGGGACGTAACCCTCGAGGCCGTTGCGGTCCTGCTCCGCGCAGCCGAGCAAGGCGAGGGCGAGCAGCGGCCAGCGGGAGACGCGCATGAACGCGACCTTCTCCGCGGCGCGGCGCGGTGTCAACGTGGCCGGGGCCCCGGGTCGCGACGACCACCGCGCCCGCGCCTCTCGCTGTCCTGATGGCAGACACCCGTCCCGCGCGGTGACGCAACGCGCCCCTCCCAGATCGCGAAATCACCAATTTCACAGCGATTCCGACGATGGCACGGCGGCCGCAATGAGCCCTGTCGTCCCCCACCCGGAGCCACCGCCATGAAGAAGCTCACCGTCGCCTCCCTCGCGCTCGCCCTCGTCGCCGTCGTCGGATCGGCCTTCGCGCAGCAGCCCCCGGCCCCCTCCCCCGAGGATCGCGGCGCGTGTGCAGGGCACCGCGGACAGCACGGCCCGCGGGGCGAGCGTCAGGCCGCCGAGGCCAGCGGCACCATCGCGCGCTTCGTCGAGGGCCGCGAGGGTCGCGTGCGCGGCTTCGTGCTCGCCGACGGCACCACGGTGCGCACCCGCCGCGGCGCCGAGGCCCTGCGCGTGGGGCAGGCCGTGCGGGTCTCGGGCTTCACCTTCGCCAACGCCCCCGAGCGGATGATCTTCCGCGCCACGGTGCGCGACGCCAGCGGCAACGTGCTCCTCGAGCCGCCCGCTCGCGGGGAGGGCCGCGGCCACCGCGGGGGCCACGACCGCGACGAGTCCAACTGACGCGATCCCGCGCGCCGTGCGACGGTGACGGTGACTCCATGACCCTCCGCGCACGGCTCGCCACCCTCGGGTTCCTCGCCCTCATCGCGCTGCTCGCGGCCGCGGCGAGCGTGCTGCTGATCGCCCGCAGCACCGACCAGCAGCGCGTCGACCGGGCGCAGGAGTCCCTCGCCGAGGCCCTCGACCTGCTGCGCGAGCGCGTCGCCGACGACCAGCCCCCGCACGCCGGGCGCATGGGCTTCACGGGCGCCTTCGCCCCCGATGGGAGCCCGCGGTGGGGCGGGCGGCCGATCCCGCCCTCCCTCGCGCCCGGGCTCCGCGCGCTGCGCCTCCGCGCGCTGCGGCAGGAGGGCACCGTCTACGACCAGTTCGAGCTCGAGGCGTCGGACCTCCCGCTGTCTCCGCGCGGACCGATGCGCGCGCGCGAGGGGGTGATGGTCCTGGGCGCGCGGGCGCTGCCCGACCGCGGGGTGCTCTGGGCCGCGCGGCTGGTGCCGATGTCGCCGGGCTTTCGCCGCGGTCGCTACGCGGTGCTCGCGCTGGTGGGCCTCGCGGTGCTCCTCGTGGCCGCGGCGATGCGCACCGTCGCGCAGGTGCAGCGCGACACCGCGGCGCTGCAGCGCAGCCTCCGCGCGCTGGGCACGGACCTCTCCGCCCCGGTGGAGTCACCCCTGCTCGGCGAGCTCGCGACCGTCGCCGACGGGCTCCGGGACCTCGCCCGCGCCCGCGCCCACGCCGAGTCGGAGCGCGTGCGCCTGGAGGGCGCGCTGGCCTCCCGCGAGCGCCTCGCGGCCCTGGGACGGGTCGTCGCGGGTGTGGCCCACGAGGTGCGCAACCCCCTCGCGTCGATGAAGCTCAAGGTCGACCTCGCGCGCATGCAGACCGGCGCCGCGGCTGAGCTCGACACCGACCTGCGCGAGCTCGGCGAGGAGATCTCCCGCCTCGACCGGCTCATCACCGACCTCCTCGTGGTCGCGGGCCGCCGCAGCGGACCCGTGACCCCCTGCGACCTCGGCGCCCTCGCCGCGAAGCGCGCGGCCCTGCTCGACGCGTGGGCCGAGCAGCAGGAGGTGCAGATCCGCGCCTCGGGCGAGGCCCGCGCGAGGGTCGACGCCGATGGGGTGTCGCGGGTGCTCGACAACCTCCTGCGCAACGCCGTGCAGGCGTCTCCGCCGGGCGCCGAGGTGATCGTACGCACCCGTACGACCGACGGCGGCGCCGTCGTCGAGGTCGAGGACCGCGGCGCGGGCGTCCCCCCCGACCGCGTGTCGGAGCTGTTCGAGCCCTTCTTCACCACCCGCGCCGAGGGCACGGGGCTCGGGCTCGCGATGTCCCGCGCGGTGGCCGAGGCCCACGGCGGCACCCTGCGCTACGCCCGCGACGGCGCGGTCACCCGCTTCACCCTCACGATCCCCGCGTGACGCGCCAGGGCGCTGTGCGAGACTCTCCCGCGATGGCAACGGTGCTGGTGGTCGACGACGAGCGCGGCATTCGCGAGGGCCTCTCCCGCGCCCTCACGGCCCACAAGCACCACACGAAGACCGCGGCCACGCTGGCCGAGGCGAGGGTCGCGCTCACCGCCGATGTCGACTGCGTGCTGCTCGACCTGCGGCTCACCGACGGCGATGGCATGGCGTTCTTGAAGTCCCTGCGCGACGCGGGCAACGAGGTGCCGGTGATCATCGCCACGGCCTACGGCGACAGCGCGCGCACCATCGACGCGATGCGCATCGGGGCCTTCGACTACGTCACCAAGCCCTTCGACCTCCCGGCGCTGCTCGAGGCCGTCGACCGCGCCGTGCGGCAGCGCTCCCTCGCGCAGACCACGCCCCGGGGGAGC